>CAYMDB010000185.1:0-6381 GCA_964388865.1 uncultured Flavobacteriaceae bacterium | reverse complement strand
CAAAGAACAACTTAACTTATTTAATAACAATGAATTATAAACGCATCAGTACTATACTGGAGGTAATAATTACGATGAGTCGGAAGGTGTGGTAGCACATAATAAGGTACACCATTCTAAAGCACATCCATCGCAAATCCGGATTCCAATCGCTAAAAAATGAAGGAAGCCCTAATGTTTTGATTAGGGTTGAATCGTTAGACTTAGATTATGTGAATGAACCCATTTAATAAGCATGAACAAACTACGACCTTACATACTTTTCTTTTCTTCAGTAATTTGTTTTGCTCAAAAAAAAGACTACATTTTTGAACTAAAACACCATCCGAATTCTGACTACTTATCTGAATTTGAACATCTACAATGTTCAGAATTGAAAAAAACCGAATAAAGAAACACCAAAATATTTCGATTCACTTGGAGTAAAAAGAATCATATAAGTAGCACCGGAAAACATTAAAAACGAACTCAAAAGTTTACAATTAACGAAACTTTATTATATATTTGAATCGTATTTGATTTTATACTAGAAATGATAAAACGATTTGAAACGAAATTACTTGAAGAAGCCTTTGAATTTGTAGAAAAACAACACCTAAAAGTAAGAAAAAAGATATTCCAAAACATAAGAAGAGCCGAACAACAATCTGACCCAAAGCTTTTCAAAAAATTAACTAAAGATATTTGGGAATTCAGAACCCTATATTCCGGAACTCATTATGGACTTTTAGCCTTTTGGGACAAGGATGACAAAACTGAGACCTTAGTTTGTGCTACTCACGGAATTATTAAGAAAACAAGCAAAGTTGACAAGAAAGAAATCGACAAAGCGAACAAAATCAGAAATACTTATTTTAAAAATAAAAAGAAATGAAAAGTTACACTTTAGACCAAGCAGAAGACCTTTTAATTGGAAAAAGAGGAACGGAAGAACGAGATGAATATGAATTTGAGTTAAAACTTGAATTGATTGGTGATATGATAAAAACCGCACGAAAAAAAAGAAAACTTACGCAAGAGCAATTAGGAGAATTAGTTGGAGTAAAAAAATCTCAAATATCTAGACTTGAAAACAGTACTGGAAATGTGACTTTTGAAACCGTAATGCGGATTTTCAATGCTTTGGGAGCAAAACTAAATTTAAGTCTACAGATGTAAACTAACCTTGCTAACAGCCGTTTAAAATTAATTGCCAGCTAGCCTACTTGCATTCCCAAAGGGTCGAGACTCGCTCTTGATAGCCATTGTGATTCTCCTTGACGGTAGGTCTGTGTTTTATTTTGCTAACTTTAATCCGCGGACTACGGAACTAATATTATAAACAAATGTTAACTAGTGTATCCAAAATAATGTAAGACGGTAATCACAATTATAATCTAATAAATAAAGACTAAAAACATGCTAAAGAAAATTAATTGGGACGATGTGCCTGTAGAACAGGTGAACGATAAAATGCAGCGTCAAATGATTTATGGCGAAAAAGTAATGGTCGCCAAAATGAAGTTTAAAGACGGATTTTTAGTGCCCTTACATGAGCATGAAAACGAACAAGTAACGCAAGTCGTTTCAGGAACCATACGCTTTTGGTTTGGTGCTGACAAGGAGCAATCTATGGATTTAGGACCGGGTGATTCTGTGGTGATTCCTTGTCATGTGCCTCACGAAGCACTTATGATAGGTGATGTAGAAGAAGTAGATACTTGGTCGCCCATTCGTGCCGATTGGCTCGATGGCACTGATGATTATTTAAGACAATAAGTCATGGATTTAGGTTTAAAAGATAAAGTTGCTTTTGTAGCAGCTTCTAGCGATGGCTTGGGTAAGGCAGTGGCTTTGGAGTTGGCGAAAGAAGGTGCTAAAGTGATTATTAATGGCAGAAATGAAGCGCGTTTAAAAGCAACCCAGCAACAGATTGAAACAGCCTGCAACACTTCAGTAATGGCGGTAGCGGGCGACTTATCTGAAGCTTCAGAACGAAACCAGGTGATAGACACTATTTTAAAACAATTCAATAACATTGATATTTTGGTAACCAATACGGGTGGACCACCAGCTGGGAAGTTTGAAGATTTGTCACTTGACCAATGGCATCAGACTTATAAATTGTTGCTAGAAAGTGCCGTTTCTTTAATTCAAGCGGTGCTTCCCGGAATGAAACAACAACAATGGGGGCGCATCATTGCTATTACCTCTCAAGCGGTAAAACAGCCTGTGGATAATTTAATTTTGTCTAATTCGGTGCGTGCCTCAGTGGTAGGCTTAACCAAATCTTTAGCCAATGAATTAGGTGTTTATAATATCACCGTTAACAACGTTATGCCTGGCTATACCAAAACCAATAGACTCTTATCTTTGATAGATACTAATCCCGATTTTAAAAATGCTGTTAATGAGATTCCGCTAAAACGCTTTGGCAATCCCGAAGAATTTGCAGCTGCCGTCACTTTTTTAGCGAGTGCCAGAGCGAGTTATATTACAGGAACCTCTCTGGCTGTTGATGGTGGTTGGATAAAAAGCATGTTATAATTAATTATTATGAACCTATCAGATAAAAACATTCTTGTTACTGGTGCTTCAAAAGGCATCGGATACGCTATTGCCGAGTATTTAATGCAACACGACGCTCGTGTAGCGATGCATTTTAATAGTGGCGAAGAGGCTGCACAACACTTAATAACAAAGTATCCAGATTCGCAATCGGGCTGCTTTCAAGCGGATTTAAGTCAGCTGGAATCTGTTAAAATCTTGTTTCAAGAGATCCTCTCAGCCTTTGGAAGGTTGGACAGTATTGTTTTAAATGCTGGTGTGTTTTTAGCACATCCCATTACGGACGCTATTGATGATTGGTTTGAAGTGTGGAAAACGACCTTAGCCATCAATCTCGATGCCGTAGGATTGCTTACCAAATTAGGGATCGATTATTTTAAAACACAAACCTCTGGCGGTCGTTTTGTTTATATTGGCAGTAGAGCTACTTTTAGAGGTGAAACTCAGGAATACCTAGCATATGCAGCTTCTAAAGGCGGTTTAACGTCCTTGGCACGCAGCGTGGCGCGTTCCTTTGGTAAAGATAATATCAAGGCTTTTGTGGTGGCACCAGGATTTACGCGCACCCAAATGGCAGA
The DNA here is from genome assembly GCA_964388865.1 of uncultured Flavobacteriaceae bacterium. GTDB lineage: Bacteria > Bacteroidota > Bacteroidia > Flavobacteriales > Flavobacteriaceae > Winogradskyella. The sequence goes on along the minus strand of CAYMDB010000185.1, from coordinate 3,256 downwards.
GGCCTTTATTGACACTTATGGCGAGGAACGCATCCTTAGTGAAATCGCTTTAAATGAACTTACTAAACCAGAGGATATCGCACCGTTAATTGCCCTGATGTGCAGTGGACTTATGGATCATGCCACTGGAGCGACCATCGATGTGAATGCCGGGAGTCATATTAGATAAGTATTAGAAATTTAAAGCTTCAAAATAAGAAACACCGTTATGTATACTGTTCTTAAAATTCCCTAAATCTCATGAAGTTTCGCGACCAGCGGCAGCAACTTAAATTGTTTGGGTTTTTTTTATTTAAATGCGTTGGCTTCGATATTCTTAAGGCCAGTATGACTAACGTTTTTTGTTCTAAATTCAATCAAACCGCACACTTCACACAAAGCGAACTTTCTGGACGTATCATCAAGCGTCCCTCAGGGATAGCTTGTTTACATTTTCTGCAAATACCAAAATCAGGATCATTAACATTATCTAGTACCAGTATTAACTTTTTGTAACGCTGTTCTGATTCACGTAAGGCAGAATCATTGACACTTTTGTTGTTTATGGCGTCCATGCGCGAGACACGCCCAATAGCATTGTCAGGAGCAATAGGATTGGTCATGTTTTTATACATGTCAATGGTATGCTCTAGTTTTTCGATTTCGGTTTTTACCTTAGCTATGAAGGCTGTTTTATCATTCATACATTTCGCGCTTACGGTTCTATTCCACCAAATTTACATTAATCATTTTATCAGCTTTAATCAGTAATTTATGACTTCCACTCGACAGATTAGTAATATAAACCTTTTTACCAGCCACATGATACCGCTCAGTCAGCTTATTAACGGCTTCAATCGCAGACATATCTACAATTCGACTTTCCTTAAAATCAATCATCACTTCTTTTGGATCATTTAGCACATCAAATTTATCGTTAAACATTTGAATAGATCCAAAAAACAAAGGTCCAAAAATTTCGTAATGTTTAATGCCTTTGTCATCAATGCGTTTTCTCGCACGAATACGTTTCGCATTATCCCAAGCAAATACTAAAGCCGAAATTATAACACCTATCAACACAGCAAGTGCTAAATTGTGTAAAAATACGGTGACGAGAATTACCAATACCATTACGATAATGTCAGAAATAGGATATCGGTTTAAAATTCGAACACTAATCCATTCAAAAGTCCCAATAGCTACCATAATCATCAGACCGGTTAAAGCCGCCATTGGCACTTGTTCAATAACACCTGCACCAAACATAATAAACATCAGTAAGGTCACAGCAGCTACAATACCCGATAATCGCGCTCTCGCACCATTTGAGATATTAATTAAACTTTGACCCAACATAGCACAACCTCCCATTCCAGAAAACAAGCCTGATGCAATATTGGCGATACCTTGAGCAGCAGCCTCTTTATTTGTTTGCCCCCTAGTTTCAGTGATTTCGTCAATAAGCTCAAGCGTTAACAAACTTTCTATGAGTCCGACAACCGCCACAATCGATGCATAAGGAAAAATAAGCACTAAAGTCTCAAGAGTAAATGGAATTTCAGGGATATGGAATGGTGGAAACCCACCTTTTATTGAAGCGATATCACCTACGGTTTTGGTATCAATTCCGAAAATGGCAACAATACCAAAAACCACCAAAATAGCCGCTAAAGACGCCGGAATCGCTTTGGTAAGTTTAGGCAATCCCCAAATAATAAGCATAGTTAATAATACCAATCCAAGAATAATGTATAAGGCATTCCCACTGAGCCAGTCTCCCGAATTGCTTTTGAACTGGTCTAATTGCGACATAAAAATGATAATAGCCAAACCATTAACAAAACCGTAAACCACTGGCAGCGGCACCAATCGCATTAATTTACCTAGCTTTAAGACTCCCGCTAAAATCTGCAGAATCCCAGCAAGTAAAACAGTAGCAAAGACATATTCTACGCCATGCGAGCTTGCCAAGGCAACAATTACAACGGCTACAGCACCTGTAGCCCCAGAGATCATCCCAGGTCTTCCCCCAAAAATGGAAGTAACCAAGCCCATAACAAAGGCGGCATACAAACCTACTAAAGGCGATAAACCTGCTATTAAAGCAAAGGCAACAGCTTCAGGAACTAAAGCAAAAGCTACGGTTAAACCAGATAAGACCTCGGTTTTGTAATTGACCTTTTGAGAGAAGTCAAATAGTTTTATATAAGGTTTTAGTTTTTGATAGGATTTCATAAGGCATGATAGTTATTAGCGGACGAGATGAGTCTTCAGAAATTTAATAAATAAGATTCTATTGAATTAGATCAAAGAAAAACGTAATTATGACGTAATGCAGTATTTAGGGCGGCGTGGCCACTGGCAAAACAAAGTGATATGTAAACTTGTGGTCTGTCATTTTTTTTGAAGCTGCAAACTTAAGAAACTTTATTGGATGCAAAAATTTATAGCAGAGAAAGTTAATGATCTGATCAAAACAAAACCGACTGACAATCAGCAAGATGTGTGATAGTGTAAAGTTAAATGGGCAACAGTGGTCATGATTTAATAATTAGGTTACACAGCGTTTCACTTTTAAATGTTCTTTACCTCAATTTTTTTGTTCTGATTTGTTAGGATCCCTTAATTATTCGTAGTTTTAAAATATGACAGAATTCAAGATAGCCTTTAACGCAATTTTAGAAATTCAACAGCAATTCTATGGTCTAATTAAATCGTACGACAGCAAAAAATCTATCGCAAAAAAATGTGAGCAGAATAATTATAAGCTTTTAAAACAAATGGCTTTAGAAACGCAACTGCCATTTCTATCTAAATTTGACCAAGTCGATTTTGAAACACGACAACATTGGAATTCATTTTGGATGTTAAGTCCTTTATTAGGAAAAAAGCAGCTGCGTGAGGGCTCATCTGATGTTCTTACTGCAATTACAAAAATTGAAAATAAAAGACCTATCTTTAGTCTTCTCCTTCTTCCAAAAAAAGACGAACTTTTTATAGCGATAAATGAAAAGGCCTATAAAATTGAAAACTTCGCACCAAACGCTCATTTAACTTTAGACGAATTGCTCGTTGAAGATCACCTCATACAAAAACCCATTGAAGGTTTCTTTTTTACCATCATGAAGAATAAACACAAGATGAACGCTAAAACGGAAACATTCCTCAAGCATTTCAAACTGTACAAAAGTGGCTCTATTAAAGAAACAGTTGATGCAAGTCCCTTAAATTTAATTGGCATTGCATCAACTGTTTCTTTAATAGAGCCACTTTT
>CAYMDB010000184.1:0-6418 GCA_964388865.1 uncultured Flavobacteriaceae bacterium | reverse complement strand
AACCCACTTCCTTATTCCGCAATTGCGCACGTTGGTCTTCATTTAAGCTGTTTAAATCTTGTCCGCATAGTTCTACGGTTCCAGAATTGGGTTCATCTAAGCCCGCACATAAACCAAGCAAGGTGGTTTTTCCACTGCCTGAGGGCCCTACGATGGAAAAGGTTTGCCCTTTTTCTACTTCAAAGGAAATATTATGCAGGACTGTTAATTGTTTGTTACCGCTAGAATAGGTCTTTTCTAGCCCAGTTATCTTTAATATCTTTAACATCTTAATTTTTAGGTTATGAGCTTCCTCTTGGAGAAGGCTGAAAATAAACAATTGCATTTAAATCTACCAATATCAATGGCATATAAACTCTTAAAGTTTTGTTATTTTATAATGGCTATTTTAATCCTAAGCTGTGGTAATAACAAGAAAGAAAATACTGAGAAATCAGAAGCAATAAATGAAGAAACTCAAGAAACAGAATTTGAATCTACCAGTAAAAAAACCATCTTATGCTTTGGCGATAGTATTACCGCTGGTTATGGTTTAGATGATGAGAATGATGCCTTTCCAGCTCTTTTACAACAAAAAATAGATTCATTAGAACTAAGCTATACTGTGGTGAATTCTGGATTAAGCGGAGAAACTTCTGCTGGTGGGAAAAGCCGAATTGAATGGGTGTTGAATCAGGCAATTTCTATATTTATTTTAGAACTTGGAGCGAATGATGGTTTACGCGGTGTACCGCTTTCAGAGACCCGTGCGAATTTACAAGCGATTATTAATGCCGTTCAAAAAAAACGTCCTGAAACCACAATTATACTGGCTGGAATGGAATTACCACCAAATATGGGACAAGCCTATACCAGTGAATTTAGATCTATTTTTTCCGATTTAGCCGCTAAGAACAATCTGAAGTTTATACCTTTTATTTTGAAAGACGTTGGAGGGATTGAAGCCTTAAATCAAGATGATGGTATTCACCCAAATGTAGAAGGCCATAAAATCGTTGCTGAAACGGTCTGGGAAACATTGAAGCCAATAGTCACAGAATAAAATGAATTCTTGGAAACCTTTTCAATGATTACTCTTTAATTTAGACTTAAAACGTGAAACAAATAAAAGCCTATTTAGACCAAATAGCTGCGATATCTCAGGTAGACTGGGACTTCTTCGTCTCGCGGTTACAGCGTCGTGTTATTAAAAAGAAAACCATTTTTTTAGAGCTAAATTCTATTGAAAATCATATCTCTTTTATTGAATCTGGTGTGGTGCGCTTGTTTATTCCCAAGGAAAATCCTGAAAAAGAAATTACCTTCGGTTTTAGTTTTAAAGATCAGTTTGTGAGTGCTTATGATTCGTTTTTAACGCAAACTCCTTCAGCTTATCAATTACAAGCTTTAACCGATACCACGATTTTAAGCATTACTTATGCCGATTTACAAGAGGTTTATAAGCAGACGCAAATCGGGAATCTCATCGGTCGATTAACCGCAGAACGTCTCTTCCTCATAAAGTCTAAACGCGAGCAGAATCTGCTAAATTTAACGGCCGAAGAACGCTATTTAAAGTTGTTTAAAGAGCGTCCGGAACTTCTAAAGGTCATTCCCCTAAAATACATCAGTTCTTATATTGGTGTTACCGCTCAAGCCCTGAGTAGAATAAGACGGAGAGTGTAATCCATTTACTTAATCTAGGTTCATTGTTTGGCACGTATTGTGCACTTAACTTTGTAAAAAAAAGTTATGATCATTATTTTATTTGTACTCGTCCTGTGGTACGGAGGCCTGTTTTTCCAGTCCTTCTTTTTACACCGTTATGCCGCACATCAAGTTTTTACCATGTCTAAAACCATGGAACGCGTCACCTTTATATTTACATGGATTTTTCAAGGCGCAAGTTATTTAAGCGCCTATGGTTACGGAATTATGCATAGAATGCACCATGCTTACACGGATACCGAAAAAGACCCGCACTCACCATCTCATGATGCTAATTTATTTGCCATGATGTGGAAAACAAAAACCATTTATCAAGATATTAATCAAAATCGTATTGCCATCGATGAGCGTTTTACTAAAAATGTGCCTCAATGGAAACGTTTCGATTTGTTTGCGAGCTCGCGTTTATCGCGCTTACTTTGGATTTCACTCTATATTTTATTTTTCGCCTATTTCGTAACCGCTTGGTGGCAATGGTTATTATTACCAATAACCTTTTTAATGGCACCGATTCATGGCGTGATTATTAATTGGTTCGGACATATTTATGGTTATGTGAATTTCAAAATGAAAAACACGAGTAAAAACCTGTTCCGTTTCGACTTTTTAATGATGGGTGAAGGCTATCATAACAACCATCATAAACATGCGAGTCGTGCGAATTTCGGTGTAAAGTGGTACGAGATTGATGTGACCTATTTAATTATACGCATATTGGATGCTTTCGGACTAATACACTTAAAACCTATTTCTATTAAAAAGTAATTTAGAAGCCTACAGTAAAACATTAAAGTTGATTTTAAGGCCATGAGTTTTGTAAATCAAACCATTAACCCTGAGACAATTTTAATGTTTTCCTTAGACGCTAAGTTGGTACCGTCTGTCATTGTTGTGGCCACACCACAAACTACGCCCCATTTTAGAATGTCTGCCGCCGATAAACCATTTTGAATAGCATAAACCATACCCGCTACCATGCTGTCCCCTGCTCCTATTGTACTTTTCACCTTTACAGAAGGTGTGTTGCAATAGGAAATTCCATCAGCAGAGGCGATAAAAGCACCACGAGCACCCATAGAGACTACAACATAAGTGGCTTTTCCTTTTTTAACCAGTTCTAAAGCAAACGCTTCTTGTTCATGTTTAGACATAAACAGTTTACCAGCCAATTGCGCGAGTTCTTTTTGGTTGGGTTTTATAAGAAAAACAGGCTCCTTAAGTGTTAGTTCTAAGGCCTTACCAGAGGTATCCACAACCACTTTTACGTTTTTATTTTGCAGTAATTGAATCAATTGTACATATAAATCCTGTGGCATGTGTTCAGCAATACTTCCACTGATAATAAACATGGCATCTTCAGTAACCTCTCTATGAACAATTTTTTTTATTAAAACAATTTCTTCGGCACTAATTGTTCCACCAGGCATCCCAAATCGATATTGATGCTCGGTTTTATTGTCTACAACCGACAAGTTTTCTCGAGTCCAAGATTCAACAGGAATCGGGGAAATATCAAGTTGTTCTTCTTTTAATAAACGCTTTAGGAACAGTCCGGTATCACCTCCTGAAGTGAAAAGACATTTATTATTGACCTTTAAAGTGTGGAGCACTCTTGATATATTTACTCCGCCGCCACCAGCTTGATACTGAATGGCTTTGCAATTTAACTTTTGTTCTGGCACCAATTGGTCAATTTGGGCACTTTTATCTACAGCCGGATTTACGGTTAGGGTAATGATTTTCATGGTTGGAAAATTAAAATTAGTAATATAAAGATAAATCAAAATATGTATTGGATATTATAGAATCATAAGAATTCAAGAAAAGCTTACTGAATATCCGTTACAGAGATTAAATTAAAAGCTAAAAAAATGGAATAGGCTTAAATGATATAAAAAAATTAGGACGTGGGTATTAGACAACAAAAAGCTCTTGAGTAAATCGAGAGCTTTTATAAGATGATGAGCATTGAATGTTTCTTTTTAGTGATTTTAAAAAATCAATTACTTTATGTTTCATTCAATTACCTTGAAATTACGTTTAATAAACTATTTAAAATACAACAGGTTTACCCAATTACTTTATCATTTTATCTTTTGCGGTAATGCCTTTATTTAGATGTAACGAATAAAAAAAGTCCTGAAAATTATTCAAGACTTTTAAAATATATTTTTAGTTAACTAATTCCTATTTAGAGGCTACCAAATCTGACTTTAAGACAATATTTCTCTCGGCTACTAGTAATCCGTCAACATTCTTTGGAGTTAGAATTCTAGACAAATCACCTTTTTTAGCAATTTTTTTCCGACACGCTTTACTTAATAATGGATCTTCTTCAAAAAGAAAAGTATCTAAAGCGTACTCTGGTTTTGAACCGACTTTTATAAGTGGGTAGATTTGTTGTAATTGATTAAACCTTCTGTCGCCACCTGGCACAAAGGTATAAATGGTGTACTGGCCGTTAGCATCTGTTTTAACCCAAGCTCTGTGCTGTACATAGCGTTTGTCATTTGTTTCTCTTAAATCGAAATCACCATATTCATTTGGCTGCTCAACGTATAAAAGCACATCTTTTGCAGGAGTTACACCGTCACTTTGATAAATGGTTCCTGTAATTTTTATTTTATTATCCTTAGATTCATAATCTGGAATGGTCGCCACGTCATTAATTTGAAGTTCCCCATAATCGAGAATAGGACTATTTTCTATGATGAGGTTTGATTGCTGTGCATTAATTGAAGTAACTGCAACTAATAACGAAAAGTTTAAAAGTAAAATAAGGTTTTTCATGGGGCAAATATTTAATTCTGATGTAAATTTCATGTTTTCATTCCGTAACACCTTAAAAACGATCTCAATGCTTCATAAAAACGATAAACTGAAAAAAAACTCAAAAAATATCGATGAACTACCTCTCAATTTTAACAATTAGAAAAAAAATAAGGATTTTAACAAGGTGCTTCAAGGCTAATTTCGAGCTTTTACACAAAAATAAAACTTCAATTTCCACCTTTGATGAGCTTAAATTTTGGCAAAAGTAGCCGACATTAATCAAAAGTATTTCATCGATAATAATTGCGTTTAATCCACTAAACACGCACTTTATCCGTAAAAAATGCATTTCATATACCAATTTGTTTTGTAAAAAATGACTAAATAAAGTTGGTATTTTTAATAAATTGTATAGATTTGCTTCACTAAGATTAATTTAAAAGCGCAAACATGAAAACAAAATTTACCTTATTCAGTGTTATTTTTTTTCTAATGATCAGCATGAGTTTTGCTCAAAAAAAAGGAGAGTCTCAAAGTATTATTGGTGGTAAAGTAAACATTTCTAAATACCACAGTCGTGAAGAGCTTAAAAAATACAATAAAGGAGATTTATTAGTACTTTACATTGAGCGCATAGAAGTTATTGTAAATATTTTACCAAATATTGCTTTTGCGACCAAACCTGGTGTTACCATGGCATCGCTTGGGATTCCGGAAACAAAAGATAATAACAAAGCTTTAGAAGCCAATATTGAAGCGTCGTCTAACTATTTTGAAAGCACTATAGAATTTCAAAAAAAGATTTTACCTTATTCGGATACAACAGATTTAATTGCCGCTATACTTTTTTATGAATCCACTCTAAAAGCGCTGCACACTTACGAAGATTACAAAAGAGATTAACTTTAAAATTCTTGTTATTTTACAGTGAAACCTTGATACATTCGATCAAGGTTTTTTTTATGCTTTTAAACCCAGCGTTGAATTAATTCTGTAATTAATTTTCTAAAATCGTAACACAATATTTTATACCCGTCTAATCTGTAAGAAAAATCTATATATTAATATTATATTGTGTATTTTGTCGATATTTTTTGTGTTTCATAGGTATTTTTGCTATGTTTGGTCCTAAAGTTTAAATCCCCTTAATCTAAACTAAACGAATTACCGGTTATGAAAAAAATTACACTTACAACGTTCTCCTTTTTATTTGTACTGGGCTCCTTATTTGCTCAACAAGAAAAAGGAATCATAGGCTACAACAATTGGCTAAGTTCTTGGACAGAATTTAAGCCCAATCAAGTTCAATACAGAGAACCTACTCAAATATTGAGTGGAGACATATCTGAAAATACGACTTTAACAAAATCTAACATTTATCTTCTGTTAGGTAATGTGTTTGTTACAGATAGCACAACGCTAACCATTGAGCCAGGAACAGTAATTATTGGCGACTTTAAAACCAAAGGTTCTTTAACCATAAGTAGAGGCTCTAAACTTATTGCTGAGGGTACAGTTACAGATCCAATTGTTTTTACTTCGAGTAGAACTGATAAAAAACAAGGAGATTGGGGCGGTATTTTTATTCTTGGAAATGCCCCAATAAATACTTTTGGTGAAATTTCTTCATTAAACTTCGATTTAAATCCGTCCTCAACCGAACATATTAGCTATGGTGGCCATGATTCTTTTAGCAATTCTGGAAGTCTAAAATACGTGCGTGTAGAATTTGCAGGTAAACGAACTAAATCTAACGGAAATTTTAGTGGTATAACTTTAGCAGGAGTTGGTTTAAAGACCACTTTATACAACGTTATGGTGAGCTATTGCCAGGGAAATTCGTTTAGTATCCTCGGCGGTGAGGTTGCTATAGAAAAAGCCGTGTCTTACAGATCTAGTAAAAATGATTACGAATTTAATTTTGGGGCACAATGCAATA
>CAYMDB010000183.1:0-6435 GCA_964388865.1 uncultured Flavobacteriaceae bacterium | reverse complement strand
GATCAAATAGCGGATGATGCTATTGTATTTGATGCAGGCTCAACGAAAGAAGCCATTTGCGATGTTGTAAAAGGGCATCCGAAACGCCGAAATTATTTAGCGGCTCATCCTATTGCCGGAACTGAATTTTCAGGGCCTAGAGCTGCGGTAGCTGGTTTGTATAAAAACAAAACGAATATTATCTGTGAAGTTGAAGCGACGGCTTTTAAACTTCAAGAAAAAGCACTGCAATTATTTACAGACCTCGGGATGCGTATACGCTATATGAATCCGAAGGCACACGACAAGAACATTGCATATGTGTCGCATTTATCGCACATTAGCGCATTTATGTTGGGTAAAACGGTGATTGAAAAAGAGAAAAACGAACGCGATATTTTTGATATGGCGGGTAGTGGATTTGCAAGTACGGTGCGTTTAGCAAAGAGTTCACCAGCCATGTGGACGCCCATTTTTAAGCAAAATAAAGCCAATGTGATTGAGACTTTAGAAGAGTTTATTGTCAACCTAAAGGATTTTAAACAGCTTATGGAAAACGACGATTTTGAAGCGGTTTACCATGCGATGGAAACGACAAATCACATCAAACACATATTAAACGGAATAGAATAACGAGTACTATTAACAGGCAATCACTAAACCCTTTAGATCTTTGGAATTTAGTTTTTGTAATTTTTGAAAATTTATGGAAAATAAAAAAGAAATGAGAACATGGTTAGATGATTTAAAATTAGATCATCCCTTAGTCATCGCAGGACCCTGCAGTGCAGAAACCGAAGAACAGGTTTTAAACATTGCACATCAATTAAAAGATACAGACGTCAATTATTACAGAGCTGGCATCTGGAAACCAAGAACGCGTCCCGGAAATTTTGAAGGAGTAGGAGCTTTGGGTTTAAAATGGTTGCAAAAAGTGAAAGCAGAAACAGGCTTAAAAACAGCGACCGAGGTAGCCAATAGAAACCATGTTGAGTTGGCTTTAGAGCATGATATCGATTTATTGTGGATTGGCGCGCGCTCTACCGTGAGCCCATTTATTATGCAAGACATTGCGGATGCTTTAAAGGGCACCGATAAAATTGTGCTAGTTAAGAATCCTGTAAACCCAGATTTAGCCCTTTGGTTAGGTGGTATAGAACGCATAGTCAGTGCTGGAATTAAAAATATAGGAGCCATACACAGAGGATTTTCAACCTATGAGAAAACTAAATATAGAAATATACCAGAATGGCAATTGGCTATCGAGTTTCAAAATAGATTTCCAGATATCCCTCTTATTAACGATCCGTCTCATATTACAGGGAAACGCGATATGATTTTTGATGTGTCTCAAACGGCACTCGATCTTAATTTTGATGGCTTGATGATAGAAACACATTTCGATCCGGATAATGCTTGGAGTGATGCCGCACAGCAAGTAACGCCAAAAGCTTTAATTAAGATTATGGAGGATTTAAAAATTAGAAAAGAATCAGATCCCGAAGCCACCTATAATGCAGAGCTTAATAATTTGAGAGCTCAGATTGATGTGGTGGATAACCAAATTATAGATTTGTTAGGCAAGCGTATGAAGGTTGCCGATGGTATTGGTCGACTTAAAAAAGAAAAGAATGTCGCTGTTTTACAAAATAAACGCTGGAATGAGATTTTAGGTAAAATGGTCTTAGATGGGGATGAAAAAGGGCTGAGTGAAGAATTTATACTCCGCATGTTTAAAGCAATTCACCAAGAATCGATTAACCATCAAGAAAAGATTGTTAATAGTTAAAACTTATGTAAAATAGGTTTAGCTAATGTATAAAAACAACTGTCAGATTGAGCGCAGTCGAAATGCTTCCACCCTTAGGGTTTTAAGTTTCTCGACGGTGCTCCAAATGACAGCAGTTAGTAGTTTTTAATCAGTTTATTTATTCAATAAACAACTAGGTTCAGCTTCAATCTTTTAGTGAAGCCATATCAATAACGAATCTGTATTTTACATCATTGCTGGTCACACGCTCATAAGCGGTGTTGATATCCTGCATTTTAATAAGTTCTATATCGCTGGTGATATTGTGCTCTCCACAAAAATCTAACATCTCTTGGGTTTCTTTTATGCCTCCAATTAAGGAACCTGCAATACGCTTACGACCCATAATAATGCTGCCACCGTGGAAAGGTTTTAAAGCCTCTATGGCCCCAACCAGCACCATAGTAGCGTCAATTTTGAGCAAGGCTAAATAAGGATCCATCTCATGACCAACAGGTATGGTATTCAAAATAAAATCGAAACTGCCCTGATGTTTCTTCATGTCGTCTGCGTTTTTAGAAACCAGTACCTCGTGGGCTCCTAAGTCTTCTGCATCTTGCGCTTTGTCTGGCGATGTTGTAATCATAACCACATGTGCGCCTAGTGCATTGGCAAATTTAACTCCCATATGTCCTAAGCCACCAAGGCCAATGACACCTACTTTATCTCCTTTTTTTACCTTCCAGTGGCTCAATGGCGACCAGGTTGTAATGCCCGCACAAAGTAAGGGTGCTGCGGCGGCAGGATCTAAATTTTCTGGTACGCGAAGCACAAATTGCTTATCTACAACAACAGAGGTCGAGTAGCCTCCATAGGTTTGATTACCTTCTATATGTTTATCTGGACTGTTGTACGTAAAGGTCGCTCCATTTTCACAAAACTGTTCTAAATCTTGCTGACAAGAAGGACAGGTATGGCAAGAATCTACCATACAACCGACTCCTACAAAGTCACCTTTTTTAAAGTTTTTAACACCCTCTCCGACTTCCGTAACACGACCAATAATTTCGTGTCCTGGAACAACGGGATACGTGGATCCTTTCCAGTCATTGCGTACTGTGTGTATATCACTATGGCAAACTCCACAGTGCGTAATATCTATTTTAATGTCGTCTTTACCGACTTGTCTGCGCTTAATATCTAAAGGTTTTAAATCTTCGGTGGGGGCAGTAGCCCCGTAGGCTTTGATTGTTTTTGTTGACATAGCTTATGCGTTTTTTAAAGTTACTTTTAATTCTATAGTGGTATCTAATAATTTAGATATCGGACAAACCTCTTTGGCTTTATGTGCTATTTGATTGAATTGCTCTGCATCGATTTCTGGAACATCTCCTTCTAAATTTAAGTGCACTTTTGTAATTGCCCCATCTTCAAAAGAGACGGTGGCGTCTACATCTAAACTGGTCGCCGTAAAATTGTCTTCATTTAAGAGAAAACTCAATTGCATTGCAAAACAGCCTGCATGTGCAGCTCCAATTAATTCTTCTGGATTGGTGCCTTTTTTGCCATCTTCAAAACGTGTGTGAAATGAATATGGGGTTTGATTTAAAATTTTACTCTCCGTGGTTAAAAGACCTTTGCCGTCTTTTCCACTGCCTTTCCATTCAGCATTTGCTTTTCTTGTAAATTTCATAATGTGGTGTATTTTTAATTAATAAGTCTTTTGTTTTGATGCTTTCGGATAATCTGTATAACCCTTGGCACCCGGCGTATAAAAGGTATCCTTGTCCCAGTCTGCTAATTCGAGATGCTGTTCAAAACGTTCAACTAAATCGGGATTTGAAACGTATAATTTGCCATAGGCTACTAAATCAGCAAGGCCGTCTTCAATAATTTGATTTCCTTTTTCTTGGTCAAATTCTGAATTAATCATCAGTGTACCATTGTATAAAGGTCTAAAATGTTCAGCGATGTTTGTTACCGCATAAGGTATATCGGAGACATCTGTAAAAGGTTCAGAAAGATGAATATACGCCAAGTTATAAGCATTCAATTTCTTAATGAGATATTCAAAGGTTGGGATGGTATCTTCATCCATCGTCATTCCAAAAAAACCATGGCATGATGGATTGAAGCGCGCTCCGATTTTTTCTTCAGGAATGACCTCTTTAATGGCATCGAGTACTTCAAAAAAGAATCGGGTTTTATTGACGATACTTCCACCGTAGTCATCTGTTCTCTTATTAGAGGTGCCATTAAAAAATTGGTGAAATAGATAACCGTTAGACGAATGAATTTCTACACCATCAAAGCCAGCTTCTACAGCATTTTTTGCCGCATTCTGAAAGTCTTTAACCGTAGTTTTGATATCTTCAAGCGTCATTGCCTTTGGGGTCACTGTATCTTTAAATCCTTCTGGGGTGTACGATTGAGCATTCGGATTTATGGCTGAGGCAGATAGTGGCAATTCGCCATTGTGGAAATAAGGATGCGACATTCGTCCCACATGCCACAACTGAATAAAGATTTTACCGTCTTTAGCGTGGACGCGTTGGGTTACTTTTTTCCAACCTTCAACTTGCGCTTTGGTATGAATCCCTGGGGTATTAATATACCCCACCGCACGCTCTGAAACTTGAGATCCCTCAGTAATTATGAGTCCGGCCGAAGCGCGTTGCTCATAATACAAGCCTTGCAATTCGTCTGTAGGCACTTTACCCTCATTGGCGGCTCGACTTCGCGTCATCGGTGCCATGACGACTCTATTTTTGAGGCTAATATTTTTATGATACGGTGTTAATAAGTGTTGTTTAGCCATGATTATTTTAATTTTTGAATTAATAATTCTGCTACTTTTTCTGACGATGCAGGATTTTGACCGGTAATTAATAGGCCATCTTGAACCGCATATGGTTGCCAGTCTTCAATTTTAGAATAATCTCCACCGCGCTCTTTAAGCATATCTTCTAGTAGAAAAGGCACAATTTTAGTCAATTGCACCGCAACTTCTTCCTCATTTGTAAATCCGGTAACTTTTTTACCTTTCACTAAAGGTTCACCATTACTTTTAACATGTTTAAGAACTGCAGGTGCGTGGCATACAAATGCTACAGGCTTCTCATTTTCGTAAAACGTTTCAATCAGTTTAATAGATGTTTTATTCTCCACTAAATCCCACAGTACGCCATGTCCGCCTGGGTAAAAAACCGCATCATAATCCTTAGGATTTATGGTTTCTAATTTATGGGTGTTGGCCAGTTTGTGCTGCGTGGCTTTATCTTTGTCAAATCTCTCGGTTGCGGGAGTTGCAGCGTCGTCTGAAGCACTGCTTGGATCTATTGGGGGTTGTCCACCTTTGGGTGAGGCTAAGGTTACCTTAAAACCTGCATCTGTGAGAACGTAGTAAGGATCTGCAAATTCTGCAATCCAAAATCCGGTTTTCTGATCAGTATCTCCTAAAGCATCATTACTTGTGATTACAAATAGTATATTTTTCATGTCTTTTATATGTTTTTTGATTCTTATCAAAGTTAAGACATGAGGACTTCAATTTAATTGATGCATATCAATTAAGATAGATTTAACTTTTTAGTTTTCGCCTTACCCGACTCAAATTTTCTGGCGAAATACCGAGATAATTTGCAATGTCGTAGTTAGGGACTCTATTTTCTATATTGGGATAGGATGTGCAGAACTCTATATAACGTTCCTGATTGTTTTTTTGTAGAGATGATAAAATGCGCTCGCGTTGCGATATAAAGGAATGGGTGATTAAAATTCTGAAGTAGCGCTCAAAAATAGGAGCCTCTTTGTAGATGTTTTGAAGACGATCGTAGTTGATGGAAAGCAATTTCGCATCTTCAATAGCTTCAATAAATAAACGTGAAGGATTGTGATTGTAAAAGGCATCAAAGTCACCAATCCACCAGTCTTCAACAGCAAATTGAATGATGTGATTACTGCCTTTATCATCAATATAATAGGCTTTTAAACAGCCTTTTACTACAAAATATTCGTGTTTAACATGCGTGCCTGGTCGCAGTAAAAATTTCCCCTTAGCCACAGCAATTTCATTTAATGCCGCATTAAATCGCTGTAAGTCGAGAACTGAAGGATCTACGTATTGTTTTATGTGTTTTGAAATACTTGGATGCATACAACAAAGGTGATGAAATTAGTATTGAAATAAAACACCTATGTCTTCAATATTATGATTTGCGATAAAATAAATGTTTATTCGCTTTCAGTTATACAAGGTTTGTGTTTTACTGAAAATCAATTAGCTGGCAGCCCAAAGCTTCGATAAGGGCAAGAGACATAGATCAACACAATTTGATACCCATAAAAGCGGAACTTCCTTTAATATGAAATCCTATAAATACATAGTTGTTGTCCAAGCACTAAGACCTATTGTTTATTCTGAGGTCACTCTTTTAAAAATATAACGGGTAACAAAAATTCCTTGACCATCGTCTTTACCTGCGTCACTTTCTGAAGAGCTCGATACAAAAGCCAATTCCCAGCCCTCTTTGGCCATAGCCATAAGTTTTGAAGAAATAACCGCATCGTTGGCTACGATATTCTGAAATCGAATTCCGCCTAAATTATAAAAGTTTAATAATTTAGTTTCTTCAAAATCCTTGACACGGATGTCGCTGCGTTTTGCTTTATTTCTTTCATCTTCCTTTTTATCACTAGAACGTTCC
>CAYMDB010000182.1:0-6471 GCA_964388865.1 uncultured Flavobacteriaceae bacterium | reverse complement strand
GTTGGTTACAGTGGCACTTTGAATGGCCTCCAAAGCTGGCATGCCCGCCTCTACCATGTACGCAAATTCTTTAGCATTATCACCGTGGTAAAACACGGCAGCGTCAGTACCGAAGGCGATACTTACTCCTGCTTTGTAAGCTCTACTGAACATGTTCTGAATTTTAGGACCTATATCTAAAGCTTTAGGTACAATGACCTCTGGATAATAATTTAGAATTTTTGCTTTTTCAGAAACAAACTTACCTGCACTAATGGTAGGTACTAAATACACCTTGTGCTTTTTCATTAATTCCATGGTCTCGGCAGTCATCAACGTGCCGTGTTCAATGGTTGTGACACCCCCTAAAATAGCGCGCTGTATGCCTTCATCTCCATGCGCGTGGGCTGCTACATGAAAGCCGTAGTCCTTTGCTGTTTCGCAAATCGCTTTAATTTCTTCAATAGTGAATTGTGGATTTTGTCCACTTTTTGCAACACTTAATACTCCACCTGTTGCTGTAATTTTAATTAAATCCGCACCATTTTTATAACGTTGTCGCACCGCTTTTTTGGCATCCTCTACCCCATTGACCACTCCTTCTTTTGGTCCGGGATCATCCATCATCGATTTTTTGGCGCCATTTGTAGGATCAGCGTGTCCGCCAGTTGTCGCTAGAGCCTTTTCTGCTGTAAAAATACGTGGCCCCTTTACTGTCTTGGCATTGATGGCATTTCTTAAAGACACATTAATCCCTGACCCACCTAAATCTCTTACCGTGGTAAATCCACTCATCAGCGTAATTTCAGCATATTTAGTAGCTTTAAATGCGATATCGGCATCATTTAAAGTGTAGTCTTCAAGATAAGATTTAGGATTGGTTTCACTTTCAATATGAACATGCATATCTATTAAACCCGGCATTACCGTTTTCGACTTCAGGTCAATTACCTTATCTTCAGGATTCTTCGGATTAATATACCCTGATGCCACACTACTGATTTTATTTTCAGAAACGATGACAGTCTGTTCCGTAAGAACTTTACCCGATTTTGTATCAATTAATTTACCACAATGTAAATAAGTGTCTTGTGCTGAAAGTGCTACTGTAAACAACAGTAGAAAAATTCTTAGTGAGGTACGCATCATACTTTTATGTATTTCTAATTTTTTGTTCCCATTTCCAAGCAGAAGCCATGGCATCGTCTAGAGTGAGCTTCGTTTTCCAACCCAAAACAGTGTTTGCTTTGGTGGTTTCAGCATAAGCGGCCACAACATCACCTTCGCGCCGATCAACGATTTTATACTTTAATTTTTCACCAGAAACCCTTTCAAAAGATTGAATCGCCTCTAAAACAGAACTCCCTTTCCCTGTTCCTAAATTAAACACTTCGTAATTAGAACTGTTTTTGCTATTTAATAAGCGTTGTAAAGCCACCACATGGGCTTTCGCTAAATCCACCACATGAATGTAATCTCTTATGCATGTGCCATCTGCTGTTGGGTAATCACCACCAAAAACAGAGAGCTGTTCGCGCATACCCATTGCGGTTTGGGTTATAAATGGCACTAAGTTTTGCGGCACTCCTATGGGCAACTCTCCTATTTCTGCTGACGGATGCGCGCCAATGGGATTAAAATAACGCAAAGCAATACTGTTTAATTTGTCATTTACCTTACAGGTATCTTTTATAATCTCTTCCCCAATTTGCTTGGTATTCCCATACGGAGATTCTGCAGGTTTTACCGGAGCATTCTCTGTAATTGGTAATTCGTCTGCCTGCCCATACACCGTGCAGGACGAACTAAAAATAAAGTTCTGACGGTTTAACTTCGTCATTTCTTGTAACACATAAACCAAGGTGTTAATGTTGTTTTCGTAATACATTAAAGGTTCATTTACACTTTCGCCCACAGCTTTACTAGCTGCAAAATGAATAACGCCAGCCACATCCTTATGCTTTTCAAAAAACGATTTAACGTCTTGCTTATCTTTTAAATCTAGTTTTTCAAAATGTGGTTTTTTGTTTGTAATTGCTGTAATTCCGGCTAAAACATCAAGTGACGAATTGCTTAAATTATCGATGATGACAACTTCAAAACCTTCGTTCTGTAATTCTACAACCGTGTGCGATCCTATAAAACCTAAACCACCCGTGACTAAAATTTTCATCATATTAATTGGCGTTAATAAAGTTTAAAACTGTTGTTGTTATAAAGTCAATTTGTTCATTATCGAGTTCGGTATGCATTGGCAAGGAAATTACAGAAGTTACTAGTTGATTTGTAACTTCAAAATCAGCTTCATTGTATCTCGAATCTGTATAAGCCTTTTGTTTGTGTAGCGGTATAGGATAATACACTCCACATGGAATATCATTTTTTTGTAAATGTGCCACTAGAGCATCTCTATCTACATCTTTTACGTTGAGCGTATATTGATGAAACACATGGCAATCGCAGGTATCACAAATACCATTGCACTCGGTTAAACCGCTTGGCACCGTAATTTTAGGATGGTTTTTAAACGCCATGTTGTATTGACGCGCCGCATTTTGACGTGCTGAATTGTAAGCATCTAAGTGTGGTAATTTGGCATCTAATACCGCAGCTTGTATAGAATCTAAACGTGAATTTACCCCAACAACATCATGATGGTAACGCTCATACATACCATGATTAACAATGCCTCTAATGGTATGTGCTAGATCATCGTCATTTGTAAAAATGGCACCACCATCGCCGTAACAACCTAAATTTTTAGAGGGGAAAAATGAAGTAGAGCCCACATGACCAACAACACCCGTTTTGGTTTTAGAACCATTTTTGTGAGTGTAATTGGCACCTATACCTTGAGCATTATCTTCAATAACGTATAAGTTATGCTCGTTAGCAATTTCCATTATCGCATCCATATTTGCTGCTAAGCCAAAAAGATGAACAGGCACTATCGCCTTGGTTTTAGGGGTGATGGCTTTTTTAATCGCTTCAACATCTATGTTAAAGGTCACCGGATCTACATCTACCAACACTGGGGTTAACTTTAAAAGGGCAATCACCTCAACGGTTGCGGCGAAGGTGAAATTGGCGGTAATCACTTCATCCCCTTGTTCTAATGCTAGACCCATCATGGAGATTTGCAAGGCATCTGTTCCGTTGGCACAGGGAATAACATGTTTGACACCGAGATACTCTTCTAAGTTTTTTTGAAATTGATGCACTTTAGGACCGTTAATAAAAGCGGCACTATTCATCACTTCTTCTATGGAAGAATCTACGATATCTTTAATTTTGGCATACTGACCTTGAAGGTCTACCATTTGAATTTTTTTCATGCTGAAGTCAACGTTTTTTTGAGTATAAATATAAAAGCCAAAGGCTCTAAGCGAAAATACAAAATTGTAAGCGCTATGACAATGCATTTTATTGAAAGAAATGTATTTTAGCACAAATTTTTGTCTTTGAGAATACTTTATTCCATAGGAATTTACCTCGCTAGTTTTATACTAAAACTTTTAGCACTTTTTAATTCAAAATTAAAACAAGGCGTTGAAGGAAGGGCAGAAACTTTTGACATACTTAGAAGGAGCATTAAACCCGAAGATAAGGTCTTATGGTTTCACTGCGCCTCGTTGGGCGAATACGAACAAGGTTTACCTGTTTTTGAGGCTTTAAAAGCCAATCATACAGATCATAAAATTGTACTGACTTTTTTTTCACCCTCGGGCTATGAGGTGCGAAAAAACACCAAACGTGCTGATGTTGTTGTGTATTTACCTATGGATACCAAAGCAAATGCCAAGCGATTTTTAGACCTGTTACAGCCTAAGCTTATCGTTTTTGTGAAGTATGAAATTTGGCCCAACTTTTTACTTGAAATTAAAAAGCGACAGCTTAAGTCGGTATTAATTTCGGCGGTATTTAGGGAGCAACAAAGCTTTTTTAACTGGTATGGTGGGTATATGCGTTCTGCTCTATTTGGTTTTAATCATATTTTTACGCAAGATGAGGCCTCTAAAACCCTATTGCAAGGTATAGACTATACTGCGGTTTCAGTTTCGGGCGACACGCGCTTCGATAGAGTTTACAGTCAACTCCAACGCGATAATTCCGTTTCATTTATTGAACAGTTTAAAAACGATCAACTCTGCGTTGTATTTGGAAGCACCTGGCCAGATGATGACAAATTATTTATCGATTTTATAAATTCGGACAACAGCACTACAAAATATGTGATTGCCCCACACAACATTAAACCGACTTATATGGTTTCCCTTAAAAAGCAGTTAAAGGTGAAAACTATGTGTTATTCGGAATTATCAAAGCACGAAGATTTAAAAGATTACAAGGTTTTTATTTTAGACACCATAGGTTATTTAAGTAAGGTGTACAGTTATGCGGATATTGCTTATGTTGGTGGTGGAGCTGGATCAACCGGCTTACATAATATTTTAGAGCCGTCAGTTTTCGGAATTCCCATTATTATTGGAAAGAACTACGAAAAATTTCCTGAAGCCAAAACGCTTATCAATTTAGGCGGAGTAATAAGTGTGGCGAGTGCAACGGCATTTTCTTCAACGTTAAGGTCGCTCATTAAAGACGAATCATTGAGAACACAGCAAGGTGCTATCGCCAAATCATTTATTGAGCAAAATACTGGGGCGGTTGATTGTATTTTAGATGTTTTAAAAAATTAAAATGGTTCTTTCCAAATTAATTAAAGGCACAAACATCAGACTCTTCAACTTAGATAAGATTTAAATTACAACTTAGAATGTACCAATCTGTACAACAACACTGCGGTAATTTTAGCTTGTGTAGCTACCGTATTTAAGTTTCCTGTTTCGTTAATCGTATGATCGCCATCACCACCCGTAAGACCGATGCCATCAATAGCCATATCAACATATTCTGAAGTAAATGAAATATCTGCCGCACCTGCGTCTCTTGGATTTACTGCGTTCACTGACCCAAATCCTAAATCTTGACTCACCGTATTGTAATAGGATAAAAGTTTTGTATTTCCATCGGTTAAACTCAGAGGTGGATACCCACCTTCTCTAAAGCTGATTTCAGCTGTTGTATGTGGATAGTTTTCAGAAACAATCCGCTTCATTGTTGATTTCACTCGTGTTAATTGCTCTGAGGAAACAGCTCTTAAATCCCCTTTAACGCTCACCTCTTGAGACACCACATTAGTTTTGCCAAAAGCCTGACCTCCAGTACCATCAGCGTCTAATTTTAAAGACGTGCCACCGATAATGAACCCTGGGTTAAAGGTTAAATCTTTTTCTTTTGCTAGCTCAACGTAAAATTCGTTTAAAATTCTTGAGACCTCATAAATGGCACCTGCGCCAATATCTTTGGTAAATATTTGAGAAGAATGTGCTGGATTGCCAGAAACTTTAAGCTGCCAGTCTTCAGAACCTCTTCGTGATACGACAACAGTTTTAGGATTATTATCGCCGTTTTCAAAACCTAAGGCAATATTAGCGCGTTTTGCAGCATCAATTAAATCCTTTTTAGATAAGGCTATCGGATCACCACTTTTTTCCTCATCACCAGTCATAACAATTTGGATAGACATGGCGTCTAAAACGCCAGCATCTTTGAGCGCTTGCATGGCCAAAACAATGATAACATTTCCCCCTTTCATATCGGCCACGCCTGGTCCTTTCATAATAGAATCGTTGAGCATCGTATAGTGCTGAAATGGACTTTCTAATTCAAAAACCGTATCTAAATGACCAATTAAAAGAAATTTTGGTCCTTTTTCACCTTTTCTCGAGGCGATTAAATGTCCAGCACGACCATAAGCCTTTCCATCAGTCAATTCTGTTTTAAAACCCAATTTATCGAGTTCGTTTTGAAAGAGGCTTCCAACCTCTTTAACACCCTCAAAATTCATGGTGCCGCTATTGATATTGACAGAGGTTTTGAGCAGATTAATGGCATTTTCAGTATGCTGATCTACTGCCTTTATAATTTTTCGCTCCACTCTATTATTTTGAGTGAAACCAAAAAAAGACACGCAAAAAGAGATGAAAAAAAGTAAATTTTTGAACTTAAATTTTAAAATTATCATTTTAATCTATTGTAAATGTTTCGCCTGGCAAATGTATATTTATATTGTAACTGTTCCATCGAATTCCCCTTTAAAATAATTTTCGAGACTGCTTTTTACATGTTTCTCTATATTAATTAGAGCACCACCTATCTCAACTATCTATTCATGACAAGTTCACCCTCATTATTTCTGATTTCAATAAAAATTGAGTAGTTCTGGAGAAAGGTATGAATCGTTATAAAACTATTGAGTCTGGACTTATTGATATCATTATTTAATATAATCCTGATAAATATAACTTGTAGAGAAGCAATAATATGAAATCTAAGACTTATCTACAAAAAAAGGAAACATCTAAGTCTACCGTTACCAAAGTACTGTGCTAAAAAACAAGTAAAATCCCATTAATTTTTCACGAGCGTGCT
>CAYMDB010000181.1:0-6501 GCA_964388865.1 uncultured Flavobacteriaceae bacterium | reverse complement strand
AGAAATAAAGACCTTACAAGACAACAATATAAAACTTGCAGCTATCGGATGCCTTGAAGACTTACCTAAAAAAGCACATCAAGAGCTTTTAGACGTCATTGATAAAACAAAAACCAATACAAATATGACATTAACACTGGCCTTAAGCTACGGTTCTCGTGCGGAAATTGTTAATGTTATTAAGGAATTAGCATTGAAAGTTAAAAATAATATAATTTCTCTTGAAAGTATTGATGAATCCATTATTAATAAGCATCTTTACACGCAAAATTTACCAGATGTAGACCTACTTATTCGCACAAGTGGTGAGCATAGAATTAGTAATTTTTTGCTTTGGCAAATCGCCTATGCAGAATTATATTTTACAGATATTTTATGGCCTGATTTTAAAAAAGAAAATCTGTATGAAGCGCTCATAAATTATCAAAACAGAGAACGAAGATTTGGAAAAACAAGCGAACAACTTACCTAATAACTCACTATTGAAGTCTTTTATTCAACTTATTTTTACCGTAGCTTTTTTTACGATTTCAGTGATTGGGTATGCCCAAGTTGAAGGAGGTGAAAAATACCTCATTAAAGATATTAAAGTTACAGGAAACACTAATTTTAGTGCGCAAACGATTATAGCCTATTCTAAACTTAGAAAGGATGAGGAAATACAAGTCGGTGGTGAAAAAATTGCCAATGCTGTAAAAACGTTGTGGAAATCTAACCTTTTTAGTAGCATTGATATTTATATAACCAATATAGACGGGGGCACAGCAGACTTAGAAATTAATTTAATCGATCTTCCAGAGCTACTCGATCTCACCATCGAAGGAGTAAAAAAAGGTAAAAAACAGGAGATTATAGACGAAAACAAACTTCAACCTGGTCAAAAAGTCACAGAAAACCTTATTGCAACGACTAAAAATTACCTTACTAATAAATACCAAAAGAAAGGGTTTTTAAACACAGAAGTGAAAATTTCAACATCCCAAGTTATTGATTCTGTGGAAAAAGAGCGTGTAAACATGCTTGTGAAAATTGATAAAGGCCAAAAAGTTAAAATAAAAGCTATTGAATTTGAAGGGAATAACAAAATAAAAGATAAAAAGCTTCGTAAGGCCATGAAAAAAACGAAGCAAAAAAGTTGGAATCCACTCAAAATTTTTAAAAGATCAAAATATATTCAAGAAGACTATAATGAGGACTTGGTGAGTCTTGTAGATTACTACAAAGAAAATGGCTATAGAGATGCTCGAGTGATTTCAGATTCTATTTCCTATATAGATAAGAAAACAATTGCTTTAGATATTAAAGTCGAAGAAGGTGAACAGTACACCTTTGGTAAAATTTCTTTTGTAGGAAACACAGTGTATACAGATCAGCAATTGGCTAGTGTTTTAAGAATAAAGCAAGGAGATACCTATAACGGCGTTGAGCTCAGAGAACGTATTGCCAACCAAAAAAATCCAGATGCTGATGATTTAACTAATCTCTACCAAAACTTTGGTTATATGTTTTCTACCATAAATCCAGTAGAAATTAGTGCCGAAGGCAATGTTATAGACATGGAAATACGTATTTCAGAGGGTAAACCAGCGTATTTTAACAATGTAACTATTAAAGGAAATGATGTAACTAATGACCATGTTATTTACAGAGAGATTAGAACACGTCCGGGTGAACTTTACAGCAAAGCACAAATTATTAGAACGATAAGAGAGCTCGGCCAACTTGGATTTTTTGATGCACAACAACTCACACCAGATATAAAAAACCCTAACCCTGTAGATGGTACGTTAGATGTAGATTATACGGTTGTAGAACAAGGCTCTAGTCAAATACAACTTCAAGGTGGTTATGGTGGTGGTGGTTTTATCGGTACCCTAGGTTTATCATTTAATAACTTTGCGATTAAAGATATTTTTAAGAAAGATGCTTATAAACCCGTTCCAAGAGGTGATGGCCAAAGCCTCGCTTTAAGACTGCAAGCTAGTCAGTTTTTTCAAACCTATAGTTTTTCATTTAGCGAACCTTGGTTGGGCGGAAGAAAACCTTATCAATTATCGTCGTCTATTTCGCACTCAAAGCAGTTTTTGTTTGATCCACAATCAAGAAGAGCAGATAAAAGTCGAAGTTTTAATATTACAGGTTTAACCTTAGGTTTATCTACAAGGTTAAGTTCGCCTGATGATTTTTTCCTATTATCACAGGCCATTAGCTATCAGCATTACAATTTACAAAATTATAACACCGGTTTATTTACCTTTGGTAACGGTACTTCTAACAACCTATCTTATACGGTTGGACTCTCTAGAAATAACCTTTACACCGATCCTATTTTCCCAACAGGTGGCTCCAACTTTTCTGTTTCGGCAAAATTTTCGTTTCCTTATTCCTTAGTTAACGGAGTAGACTACGAAGCTTTAAAAGCGGAAAGAGATGAATTAAACCCATCAGATCCTGATGATTTCGCACGAATTGGTGAAATAGATCAAGAGCGTTTCAATTGGTTAGAATTTTATAAAATAAAATTTAAAGCTGATTGGTATACTGCGCTTACCAAAAAACTAGTTCTAAGACCAAGCATGGAATTTGGTTTTCTCGGTGCTTATAATAATGCCAGAGGCGTCATTCCTTTTGAACGTTTCTTTGTCGGAGGTGATGGCTTAGGAAACTTTGCCCTAGATGGAAGAGAGGTTGTACAATTGCGTGGTTATCCAAATCAATCTTTATCACCGCAAGATGGTGGATCTATTTATAACAAATTTTCATTAGAATTACGGTACCCAATTACGCTTGGTGCACAAGCTAAAATATACGGATTATCGTTTTTAGAAGCTGGACAATCCGTTAACACCTTTAAAGATTTTAATCCTTTTGACCTCCAAAGATCAGCTGGTTTCGGATTGCGGATTTTTATGCCAGCATTTGGTTTGTTAGGTATCGACTTCGGACATGCGTTTGATAATTTACCCGACGGCTCATCCCCGAGAAAATGGGAGACGCATTTTATTATTGGACAACAATTTTAAGTTTGGCACGATATTTTCTAAAGCCTATAAAAGTATTTCATCCTATTGTTAAAATTTTTAAGAATATATTTCGTTAAATTTGAAACCAAGTAATGCTAGACCAAACTCAACTTTAGTTTTACCTAAACATGTCTCAAAAAACAATATACACAATGATGAAATATAAAGTTCTTTTTTTATTGACAATCATAAGTCTAGTGAGCTTTACCGCACAAGCACAACGTGGCGTAAGAATAGGATATATTGATACCGAATATATTTTACAAAATGTTCCAGAATATCAGGAAGCATCAACGCAACTCGATAAAAAAGTGTTACAATGGAAGTCAGAAATTGAAAAACGCCTAGCTGAAATTGAACAAAAGAAGAAACAATTAGATAATGAAAGTGTTCTTCTAACAAAAGAGTTATACGATGAGCGCTTTGAGGATATTGCTTTTGAGGAAGCTGAAATTTTAGACTATCAGCAAAATCGTTTTGGGCCTGAGGGTGACCTTATGATACAAAAACGACAGCTCATTGAGCCTATACAAGATCAGATTTTTGCTGCAGTTCAGGAAATTGCAGAGACCAAAAAGTTCGATTTTGTTTTTGATAGATCGGCGGATGTTGTAATGCTTTATTCGGCAGAACGCTACGACATTAGCGAGCAAGTACTGAGAACCATAACAAGAACCTCAAAAAGATCACAGGCCAAAAACAAAGAAGAACGAAAAGCTTTAGAAGATGAAGCTGTGGTACCAATTGTTAGTGGAGAAAAAGATGAGCGTCAACAAGCCTTAGAAGATCGTAAAGCGACGCGAGAGGCGCAATTAGCTGAAAGACGTGCTGAACGCGAGAGAGCGATTGAAGAGCGACGAAAAGAGCAAGAAGAATTGCGAGAAGCAAAAAAACGTGAAGCAGAAGAGCGCCGCCAAAAGGTTTTAGATGCACGTAATAATGATGTTGAAGATGAAGTCGGAGTTGAAGTTGAAGCTAAACAGGTAGAAGCAAAAAAAATAGGTGTTGATAGCACAGCAAAAGCAAAGACCATTGTAAAAGCCGATAGTACAAAGGTGAAAGTGTCTGTTAAACAAGACTCGGTTAGCACCAAAAAAGTTAAAACTGAGGCTGAGATTCTAGAAGAAAAACGCCTAGAAAAAGTAAAAGAAAGAGAAGCCCGCACCAAGGCGTTAGAAGACAGAAAAAAGAAAATTATAGAAGAAAGAAAAAAAGCGCGTGAGGAGCGCGAAGCCCAAATTAAAAAGAATGATTCTATAGCCAAGGCTAAGAAAGAAGACAACAATTAATAATTTATAACACACAAATACAATTTAGAAAAAATGAAACATTTAAAAACCTTATTATTTGCAGCAGTAGTATGTTTAGGAGCTACAAGTTTTACAAATGCACAGAGCAATATTGCTCACATAAACAAGCAAGAATTAATAAAAGCAATGCCAGCTTACGCAGCGGCACAAGCGGAAATTGAAAAATTAGGCAAAACCTACGAAACTACCATTCAAACTTCAATGAAGGAATTAGAGACTAAGCTAAAGCAATACAATGCTGAAGCGGAAACACAATCTGAGCAATCTAATATGGATCGCATGAAAGAGGTTGAAGGAATGAAACAAAGTTTAGGGCAATACCAGCAACAAGCTCAAAAAGATCTTCAAGAAAAAGAATTCAATTTACTTAAGCCAATTGTTGAAAAAGCTGATAATGCTATAAAAGCAGTTGCTAAAGCTCAAGGCATTCCTTATGTTGTTGATTCTGCAATGTTAATCGTTGCTGATGGAAAAGACCTTATGGCCGATGTTAAAAAACAATTAGGTATGTAAATCTTATCTAAAATATAATTTATAAAAGTCGCTTTAATCTAAGCGACTTTTTATTTTTGTAAGCATGAGTAATAATCCTATTGGTATTTTCGATTCGGGTATTGGTGGCACTTCTATTTTTAAAGAGATTCATGCTCTTCTGCCCTATGAGAACTGCATTTATTTGGCAGACAGCAAAAATGCTCCTTATGGCAACAAAACAGAAGAAGACATTCTTCAACTGAGTATTAAAAACACAGAGTATCTATTAAATCAAGGATGCAAACTTATTGTTGTGGCTTGTAATACGGCAACTACGAATGCCATTTCCTATTTAAGAACACATTATTCGGTGCCTTTTATTGGCATAGAACCTGCTATAAAGCCTGCTGCTTTAAGTTCACAAACCAAGGCTGTTGGCATATTAGCCACCAAAGGAACACTTAGTAGCGCGCTATTTCATAAAACCACTGATTTATATGCCAAAGGTATAAAGGTGGTTGAACAAATAGGTGAGGGCATTGTTCCGCTCATGGAAACAGACCAATTAGAATCTGAGGAGATGAGAGCGCTTTTAGAAACCTATTTAGAGCCTATGATAAAAGCAGATATCGATTATTTAGTTTTGGGCTGCACGCACTACCCTTATCTTATCCCCATGCTTTCAACATTGCTTCCAAAACACATCAAAATTATTGATTCTGGATTGGCAGTGGCAAAACAAACACAAGCTGTTTTAGCGGCTCACAACTTATTAAATACTGCGACTTTAAAGCCATATATTACATTATTTACTAACGGAAATATAGAGGTTCTTAATACGATTCTAGAAGCTAAGTTTAAAACGTCTTATTTAGATTTTTAGTCATTATTTTGCGTTGACTCGCCCGATAAAAATTTAATAAAATTCATTAATTGTCAAGATTCCCAACCCTTTGTGTCATCCTGAGCTCGTTTCAGGATCTAAATTCACTCCTTAAACCAACTCGAATATTTCACATAGTTATTGGCAATTCTATCAATTTCTCCGGAGATTAATTCTTTGCTAATATCCTTAACTTTTTTAGCAGGCACGCCGGCATAAATACTCCCTGAGGTCACAATTGTATTTTTGGTCACTACAGCTCCCGCAGCAATAATACTGTTGCTTTCAATGATGCAATCGTCCATAATAATACTTCCCATACCAATAAGTACATTATCTTCTATGGTACAACCATGAACAATGGCATTATGCCCAATAGATACATTATTTCCAATTGTTGTCGGTGATTTTTGATACGTCGCATGAATAACAGCACCATCTTGAACGTTTACCTTATCGCCCATTTTTATAAAGTGTACATCTCCCCTTATGACTGCGTTAAACCAGACACTGCAATGACTACCCATAGTCACTTCCCCAACGATAGTGGCATTCTCTGCAACAAAACAATCATCTGGTATTTGCGGATATAGTCCTCTAACAGGTTTTATTATTGGCATAATGATATGTTCTAGAAATGGATTTTCTCACTGAAAGACAATCGGTAATTATATGGTTTTCTTTTGAAGAATTAAACAAGCTTATAAACTTTAATATTGAAAAACTCCTCGAGTTTAATTACCCGTTAACTTAAAATATTTAGTCGAACCTTAAAAATCTCAATTTGAACTCAGATTTGAAATTTTGGCAT
>CAYMDB010000180.1:0-6507 GCA_964388865.1 uncultured Flavobacteriaceae bacterium | reverse complement strand
GAAGAGATTCGACAAGAGTTTTTTACGAATCTTAAGATTACAGACTTAAAAGCATTTTATAACCATCCTGATTATATAGCGGTGGTTTCAAAAAGTATAGCAAAACATCTCGAGGGAAAAGAATACGAGCATTTATTATTTTCATATCACGGAGTGCCAGAACGCCATATTAGAAAAAGTGATATTACAAAAACGCATTGTGACCCAAGTCTAAAAGGAGCTGGCATCTGTTGCAAAACACCATCACCAGCACACGAATTCTGCTACAGACATCAATGTGTTGAGGTCACAAGGTTGGTTGGTGAATATCTCAATTTGGAAGAGGGTACCTATTCTTCAAGTTTCCAATCGCGATTAGGATTCGATCCCTGGTTAAGACCTTACACCGACAGAACTATTGAGCGCTTCGGAAAAGAAGGTCTTAAAAAAATGGCTATTGTAACTCCAGCTTTTGTGAGTGATTGCTTAGAAACACTTGAAGAAATTGCCATGGAAGGCGAAGAAATTTTTCATGAAGTTGGCGGAAAAGAGTTTACAACTATTCCTTGTCTTAATGACGATGTAAACTGGGTAGCACTTTTAGCCAAATGGATTAACGCCTGGGCAACTACCGAAAAGACCACTGCCGAAAACATCAGCATCTAATGTCTAAGGTATCGTCACAAGATTTAGGACAGCAACCCATAGGGAAATTGCTTATTAAACAAGCAGTACCGGCATCCATCGGGATTTTAGTAATGTCTCTAAATATTTTGGTAGATACTATTTTTGTGGGCAACTGGATTGGTCCAACCGCTATTGCGGCCATTAATGTGGTGCTTCCGGTGTCGTTTTTTATAGCCGCTTTGGGTATGGCGATTGGTATTGGTGGATCTTCAATAATCTCTAGAGCTTTAGGGGCAGACAATATGGTTAAAGCTTTAAAAACCTTTGGAAACCAAATCACCCTAACCGTTTTGGTCACATTGCTTTTTATCATTTTTGGTTTGTTTTATATCGATGATATTGTTCCGGCCTTTGGTGGTAAAGGTGCCATTTTTGAACCCGCAAGAGTTTACTACAGAATTGTACTGTACGGTGTGCCAATTTTGGCGCTTTGTATGATGGGCAATACGGTAATTAGAGCCGAAGGAAAACCTAAATTCGCCATGTATGCCATGCTCTTTCCATCGGTTGGAAATTTACTGCTCGATGTGTTGTTTATAAAAATATTTGATTTCGGAATGGCAGGAGCCGCTTGGGCAACCACAGGGTCTTATATGCTGTGTTTTTTGTTTATTCTTTGGTTTTTCTTATCGAAACATTCCGAATTAAAAATTAATATCAAACATTTTGGTTTAGATAAACCGATAGTTAAGGAAATTGGTTCTTTGGGTTTCGTAACACTTTCGCGGCAGGCAATTGTTAGTGTGACTTACTTGTTAATGAACAATATTTTATACGATTTAGGCGGTGAAACTTCAGTAACGGCCTATGCCATTGTGGGTAGAATGCTCATGTTTGCGCTCTTTCCTATTTACGGAATTACCCAAGGGTTTTTGCCGATTGCCGGTTTTAATTACGGAGCAGAAAAATACCAAAGAGTTAGAGAAAGTATCAATACGGCGATAAAGTATGCGGCTTTATTGGCAGCTATAGTTTTTGTGTTTTTAATGATTTTTCCTGTTGAAATCACCAAACTGTTCACCCAAGACGCTGAGGTTTTAAAAGAAACTCCCCCTGCAATGCGTTGGGTTTTTGCAGCAACACCCATAATTGCCTTACAATTAATTGGTGCGGCGTATTTTCAGGCGGTTGGTAAAGCTATTCCTGCGTTGTTACTGACCTTATTACGACAAGGGATATTTTTTATTCCACTAATTTTTATTTTGCCGAAGTTTTATGGAGCCTTGGGTGTTTGGATGGCTTTTCCTATTGCAGATGTGTTAGCAACTATTGTTACGGCCTATTTTTTAAACCGAGAAATCAAATTAAACTTGGTTCCAAAGGAGACCGAATAAGTATTATTGCGTAATTTTAATCGACATTAAACAACTACTTATAATGAAATATGCAACCCTTCTGGCCCTTTTATTGTGGTCTTCTTTTAGCTTAAATCTTCAATCTCAAAACATTCAAGAATCCGATTATGGTGCTTTACAATACAGACTTCTCGGGCCGTTTAGAGGTGGTAGAAGTGCTGCTGTAACCGGAGTGCCAAATCAACCCAATCTCTATTATTTTGGAGCAACAGGAGGTGGTATTTGGAAAACTACAACTGGAGGTCGCCAGTGGGAGAATATTTCCGATGGTTTTTTCGGTGGAAGCATCGGAGCGATTACCGTGTCTAAAAGTGATCCAAATGTTATTTACGTTGGTGGTGGTGAAAAAACAGTGAGAGGTAATGTGTCTTCGGGTTATGGGGTGTACAAAAGTGAGGATGCTGGTAAAACTTGGACTGATCTTGGTTTAAAAAATTCGAGACATATTCCGCGAATTGCAGTGCATCCTACAAATCATGATATCGTTTATGCCGCAGTATTAGGAAATATCTACAAACCCACCGAAGACCGTGGAGTTTATAAAAGTACGGATGGCGGAAAAACATGGAAGAAAACCCTATTTGCTAATCAACATGCTGGAGTTGTAGATCTGATTATGGATCCAACGAATCCAAGAATTTTATATGCCTCAACATGGCGCATTAACCGAACTCCATATAGTCTGAATTCCGGTGGTGAGGGTTCTGCACTTTGGAAAAGTACCGATAGTGGCGACACTTGGACCGAAATTTCTACTCATAAAGGATTTCCAGAAGGGACACTAGGCATTATTGGCGTAACCGTTTCACCTTTAAATAATCAACGCCTTTGGGCGATTATTGAAAACAAAGAGGAGGGTGGTTTGTATCGAAGTGATGATGGTGGTGACACCTGGAATAAAGTCAATAGCGAACGAAGCCTGCGTCAGCGTGCATGGTATTATACCCGCGTTTATGCGGATACCGAAGATGTCAATACGGTCTATGTTTTAAATGTGAGTTACCATAAAAGTACGGATGGCGGAAAAACCTTTAGCAGCTGCAATGCTCCACATGGCGATCATCACGATTTATGGATAGCACCAGAAAATCCGCAACGTATGATTATCGGTGATGACGGTGGCGCCCAAGTAACTTATGATGGTGGTGAAACTTGGAGTACCTATCACAATCAACCTACCTCACAATTTTACCGAGTAACCACAGATAATGCCTTTCCATATCGAATTTACACGGCACAACAAGATAATTCTACGGTTAGAATTCCGCACCGAACAGACGGAAACGCTATTACAGAAGAGGATTGGGAAAGTACAGCAGGAGGCGAATCGGCACATATTGCTGTAGATCCAGAAAATAATGATATTGTTTATGGTGGAAGTTATGGTGGGTTTTTAACACGCGTCAACCATAAAACAGGAACCGTAAGAGCCATTAATGTTTGGCCAGAAAATCCTATGGGACACGGAGCAGAAGGAATGAAATATCGCTTTCAGTGGAATTTCCCTATTTTGTTCTCAAAACATAATCCAGATAAGCTCTATACTTTTTCACAACATGTACATGTTACCGAAAACGAAGGCCAATCTTGGGATATTATAAGTCCAGATTTAACCCGAAACGACCCAGAAAAGCTAAAATCCTCTGGTGGTCCAATCACCCAAGACAATACCTCTGTTGAGTATTACTGTACTATTTTTGCAGCCAATGAATCGCCTTTAAAAGAGGGCCTGCTTTGGGTGGGAAGTGATGATGGTTTAATTCATGTCTCAAAAGATGGTGGCGCATCTTGGGACAATGTTACACCCAAAGGCATGCCAGAATGGATGATGATTAACAGTATTGAACCTAGTGCTTTTGATGAAGGGACTTGTTATGTTGCTGGTACCAAATACAAATCGGGTGACTTTGCACCGTATTTGTACAAAACGACTAATTACGGAAAAACCTGGACAAAAATCACCAATGGCATTAACGAAGAACACTTTACAAGAGTGCTTCGTGAAGACCCAAAACGAAAGGGATTATTATACGCAGGTACCGAAACAGGCATGTATATTTCCTTTAATGATGGTAAGGATTGGAAACCCTTCCAGCTAAATCTGCCAATCGTTCCCATTACTGATTTAGCCATCAAGGACAATAATTTAATCGTTGCCACTCAAGGTCGAAGTCTTTGGATGATTGACGATTTGTCCCTCATTCATCAATTATTTGAAGCCGATTTAAGTAAAAACACCCTTTTCAAACCAAAGGACAGTTATAGAATGCGAGGTGGAAGTAGAGCAGGAAGTGCAACGGCAGGTACTAATCATCCTAATGGTGTGATGACCTATTTCAATTTGAAGAATTTTAATGCCGATGATAAGGTTTCACTTACCTATTTCAACACTAAGGGCGATACCATTAAAACCTATTCTAACAAAGACAAAAAGAACGCCTTAAAGGTGGAGAAAGGTGCCAATCAATTTGTTTGGGATATGGGCTATGACGGGGCAGAACGCTTAGACGGAATGATTTTGTGGTGGGCGAGTTTAGACGGACCAAAAGCCATTCCGGGGAATTATAAAGTTAGTTTAAATGTTAATGGAGAAGAACAAACGCAAGCCTTTACCATTTTAGCCGATCCTAGAGCAGAAAGCAGCTTGGCAGATATGCAAAAGCAGTTCGATTTTATCACAGCCGTTAATGAAACCATGGATAAAGCGCATAAAAGCATTAAAAAAATAAGAGCGATTAACAGTCAGTTAAGCGACTTTCAAAAGCAATACAAAGGAAATGAAAATATCAAAGATTTGTTAGATAAAGCAAAAGTCTTAGAAGCGGATCTCTCAAATATTGAAAAAGAATTGTACCAAACCAAAAACCAAAGTAGACAAGACCCATTAAATTTCCCGATTAAGTTAACCAATAAGTTAGGTCATTTAAACGCCTTGGTGAGCATGGGTGATTTTGCACCTACGGAACAAGACATCGCTGTAAAAAATGAATTGAGTTCAAAAATTGAAAAGCAACTTGAGGCTTTCAATACCATTTTGAATGACGAAGTAAAAGCCTTTAATGCGGCGTTTAATGAGAAGCAGTTGAATTATTTATTTGTTGAGGATAAATAGGTTTAAAGAATTTTGAAATGATTAAGTTTAGCCGTATTTAGTTAATTATTTTGTGGTGATTATGTGCTCTGAAGTTCCTAACATTACAAAATAAATGAAAAGACTATTTTTGTCGCAAAAGAATTAACGTTTATTATTGATTAGTTTTTTGGAATTTAATTAGTAAAGTAGGATGAGATTCCTGCTTTCGCAGGAATAAAATGGAATACTACAACTACATAAAATCCCTACACCTCATTTTTGTCATCACCTGGTTTGCCGGTTTGTTTTACATTCCGCGATTGTTTGTGTACCAAATTGAAGCTTTTGAAAAACCTTCGCCCGAAAAGGAGATTTTAGGTAAACAACTTAAACTTATGGCCAAACGCTTATGGTATATTATCACCTGGCCTTCTGGAATTTTAGCAACGCTATTTGCGGTTTGGTTAATGATTTTAATGCCAAGTTGGTTTCAACAAGACTGGATGATAGTAAAGCTGGGCTTTGTCTTATTGCTGTTTATTTACCACTACCAAACCCATGTTTACTTTAAACAATTGCAACATGACATTGTAAAAAAGAGTTCAAGCTTTATGCGAATTTGGAACGAAGGCGCCACCTTTATTCTCTTCGCTGTGGTGTTTTTGGTGATTTTAAAAAGCAGTATCAACTGGATTTTTGGCGTGATTGGCATTGTGGTTTTAGGAGTTCTAATTATGCTTGGTTTTAAAGTTTATAAGAATATTCGATCTAAAAATCCGGATGCCTAGTTGGCGTGATTGTTGCTATACGTAGCTCATATTAATAATAAAAGATACCCAATTTCTCGGACATTTTAATGAAAATAAAGAAACTATCCTTAAGAGCTCGAATTTTCACCGCCATGATTATGCTGGTGCTTTTGGCATCTGTTTTAATTGCAGCCGTTACCATTTATCAGTATAATGAAGAAGCTAAAGATTATCACAAAGAACGCTTAGAGCGCAAAGAAAGAGCGATACGACGAAGTATAAATTTTGCAATAAAGGAAACCACCTATGAGGTTACTACAGACAAAATTCCTTTAATTTTTAAAAAAGAAATATACGATATTGCCGCGGTGCATAATTTGCAAATCAATCTTTATGATTTAGATGGGCAGTTATTAAAAACCTCGAAAGGCGTCATTCAAAAAGATACGACCTTAAATTGTTTGGATGTAGAAATTCTCAATAAATTATCTAACACTGCTGAACATCGATACGTTGTAAAAAACGAGGAAAACGGACAAACCTTTCAGTCTTCCTATTCTTATATCACCGACGCTAAATTTAAAAATCTCGCAATTCTCAATTTACCCTATTTAGAAAACGACGATTTTTTAAATAGAGAGTTAAACGAG
The DNA here is from genome assembly GCA_964388865.1 of uncultured Flavobacteriaceae bacterium. Classification (GTDB taxonomy): domain Bacteria; phylum Bacteroidota; class Bacteroidia; order Flavobacteriales; family Flavobacteriaceae; genus Winogradskyella. Next base: position 14 of record CAYMDB010000180.1, on the reverse strand, counting down.
TTTCTGCTTTGGTT
>CAYMDB010000179.1:0-6511 GCA_964388865.1 uncultured Flavobacteriaceae bacterium | reverse complement strand
TCTTTAAAATCAGCACTTGATGAGACAGATTCAAATGTTAAAGCAAAGATTAACGAATTAAGTGCCGGATTACCTTCAAAAGTATTAGCAGACGGAAGAACCTCACAAGTCACCATCGTTCCGTTTTATGACCGCACAGAACTTATTCAAGAAACACTAGGAACACTCAACGAAGCCTTAACCTTAGAAATTCTCATCACCATTTTGGTTATTATCATTATGGTTTTTAATCTTCGCGCATCGCTACTTATCTCAGGCTTATTGCCCGTTGCGGTATTGATGGTGTTTATTGCTATGAAATTCTTTGGTGTCGATGCTAATATTGTAGCATTGTCAGGTATAGCAATTGCCATAGGAACCATGGTGGATGTAGGTGTAATCCTCTCAGAAAACATCATAAGACATTTAGACGAAGATGACGGGAAATTACCAATAAATACGGTTGTTTACAACGCTACTGCTGAAGTATCAGGTGCCATCCTCACCGCAGTATTGACCACTATTATTAGTTTTATTCCGGTATTTACTATGCTAGGCGCCGAAGGTAAATTATTCCGGCCACTAGCCTTTACCAAAACCTTCGCCCTTATTGCATCGCTTATTGTGGCTTTGTTTTTAATTCCACCTTTTGCTGCCTTTTTATTCAGAAAGAAAAGCATTAAAGTCCACTTTAAATATATCATAAATGCGGTATTGATTCTTTTAGGAATTACAGCAATCATTTACGGTTATTGGTTAGGAATTATAATTTTGGCATTTGGTTTGGTTGCCATTTTAAGTAGCTATTATGATAAGACAGAAGTAAACGTTAGACTGCACACTTTAGACCTTGCACTGTCAAAAAACTTAATTAACATCATCATTTCTGTAACCGCTATCGTATTTCTTTTAGCGGAATACTGGCGACCTTTAGGAGTAGATAAAAGTATCTTTTGGAATCTCATTTTTGTGAGTGTCATTTGCTTTGGACTTTTAGGTGTTTTTTCAATTTTTATAAACTATTACACACGTATTTTAAGATGGTGTTTAGATCATAAATTAGTTTTTCTTTCCATACCAACGGCCATAGTTATTGCAGGATTTTTCATTATGAAAAACACGGGCAAAGAATTTATGCCATCTCTAAATGAAGGTTCCTTTTTGTTAATGCCTACAACCATGCCACATGCTGGTGTAGAGGAAAATAAGCGGGTTTTACAGCAACTCGATATGGCAGTGGCCAGCATTCCTGAAATTAAAACGGTAGTAGGAAAAGCAGGTCGTACCGAATCGGCTTTAGACCCAGCACCATTGTCCATGTACGAAAATATCATTCAGTATAAATCGGAATACATGCAAGATGAAAACGGGGAACGACAACGTTATAAAATTACTGATGATGGTTTTTTTGAGTTGAAAAATGGACAGTTAATACACAATAAAAACAGCGCGGTCAGTTCAAGCGTGGCCGAGAAGAACGCGGCAAACATTTCGACTGCGCGCAATGTGACAAGCGAACAACTTATCCCAGACAATGACGGCGAATTTTATCGGAACTGGCGACCAGAAATACAATCGCCAGACGATATTTGGAATGAAATTGTAAGAGTTACCAAACTGCCTGGTGTGACTTCAGCACCGAAACTACAGCCTATTGAAACTCGATTGGTCATGCTGCAAACAGGAATGCGTGCACCCATGGGCATCAAAGTAAAGGGACAAGACCTCAAACAAATCGAAGCCTTTGGAATGCAATTGGAACGAATTTTAAAACAAGCGGAAGGCGTTAAAGAGCAAGCTGTTTTTGCCGACCGTATTGTGGGGAAACCTTATTTGCTTATTGATATTGACAGAGAAAAAATAGCACGTTACGGTGTGAGCATTGAAGACGTTCAAAATATTTTACAAGTTGCTGTGGGCGGTATGGTTTTAACTCAGACCGTTGAAGGACGTGAACGTTATGGCATACGTGTGCGCTATCCGAGAGAATTGCGCAATAATCCGAGCGATTTAGCCAAAATTTACATACCTGTTGAAAAAGGCAATCCGGTTCCTTTAAGTGAATTAGGAACGATTCGCTATGAAAAAGGGCCACAAGTCATTAAAAGTGAAGACACTTTTTTAGTCGGTTATGTGTTGTTTGACAAATTAGATGGTTTTGCTGAGGTTACGGTAGTTGAAAATGCACAAGCCTTAATTCAGCAAAAAATAGATTCAGGCGAATTAGTAGTTCCAAAAGGCATCAATTACCAATTTACAGGTACTTATGAAAATCAGCTGCGCGCAGAAAAAACCTTGTCTGTTGTGGTGCCCTTAGCCTTGGCGATTATTTTCCTGATTTTGTATTTTCAATTTCGTTCTGTGGGTACATCACTAATGGTTTTTACGGGCATTGCAGTTGCTTTTGCAGGCGGTTTCATTATGATTTGGTTGTATGGACAGGATTGGTTTTTGAACTTTAATTTCTTTGGTGAGAATATGCGCGACTTATTCCAAATTAAAACGATTAACCTAAGTGTGGCAGTTTGGGTAGGCTTTATTGCACTCTTCGGAATTGCAACCGATGATGGTGTGGTGATGGCGACCTATTTAACGCAGACTTTCGATAGAAATTCGCCTGACAACAAAAAGGAAATTCGCGCCTCTATTGTTGAAGCTGGTGAAAAAAGAATTAGACCTTGTTTAATGACCACAGCGACAACATTATTAGCACTGTTACCAATTTTAACATCCACAGGCCGTGGCAGTGACATTATGATCCCTATGGCAATCCCAAGTTTTGGTGGCATGCTCATCGCGTTAATTACTTTATTTGTGGTGCCAGTTTTATACAGCTGGAAAGCGGAGGCAAAATTAAAAAGATTAGAGAAATAGAGAACAGAACATTGACTAAAAAATGTGATAATGAAAAACTATAATCATAATAAGCAAATCATACTAAAATCAGTCGTTTTGTTCTGTTCAATTTTCTTTTCTCTAAAAGGGAACACCCAACAATTAGAAACACTCATCAACGATGCCTTATCTAACAATCCTGAAATTCAAAAGTTCGAATTGCAATACAACATCGCGTCTGAAAAAGTAAATGAAGTGAATGCCCTACTTAGCACTGAGTTTGGTCTCGGCTATTTTGTGAGTGAGCCAGAAACCCGAACTGGTGCACAACAATTTAAAGTATCGGTAAAGCAAATGTTGCCTTGGTTTGGCACCATCACGTCAAGAGAAAATTACGCAAGTGCATTGGCAGATGCTAAGTATGAAGACATCGTTATTGCCAAAAGAAAATTAATGGCTTCGGTGTCGCAATCCTACTATAATTTATATGCCAATAAAGCGAAACAGGAGGTCCTAATAGAAAATATCAAATTATTAGATACCTATGAAACTCTGACATTAACATCCGTTGAAGTCGGTAAAGCCGGGGCTGTTGACGTCTTGCGTTTACAAATGCGCCAAAATGAGATTCTACAGTTAAAACAAATATTAGAACAACAGTATATCGCAGAACAAACCGCATTAAATAAGCTTTTAAATAGAGACAAAGCCATTGAAGTTTATGCGCTAGACGAATTGCAAATTCCAACTCAAGAACTTGAGCTCAATGCTGAAAATTTAGCACTACATCCCGAACTTTTAAAATACGATAAGCTTTATCAGTCAATTGAACAGTCAGAATTACTGAATCAAAAAGAAAGTAACCCAATGATTGGTTTCGGATTAGATTACATCAACGTAGCCCAAAGACCAGATATGAGTTTTAGTGACAACGGAAAAGATATTTTGATGCCAATGCTGTCGGTCTCGATTCCCATTTTCAATAATAAATACAGTTCTCAAACCAAACAAAATGAATTGCAACGACAAGAGATTACCGTCCAAAAACAAGAACGTTTAAACACCTTGGAAACCCTACTAGATAAAGCCATTAACGAGCGAATTGCGGCACGAATCAGTTATGAAACCCAAACCAAAAATTTAAAGCAGGCGAAAGATGCTGAGGATATATTAATCAGAAGCTATGAAACGGGAACTATCGATTTTAATGATGTTCTAGACATACAAGAATTGCAATTAAAGTTTCAAATCAATCAAATTGAGGCCATAAAAGCCTATTATGTACAAAGCACGATTATAAATTATTTAACCAATTAGTATTGCGTTAAAAAAAAATTGAACAGATTACGTTAACGCGAATAGAGAATTATATTAACAAAAAAACAAAATATTATGGACTATTATTTTAATAAAACCTTAAAAGGTAATTTCAACGACGTTGTAGAGAAAGTGATAACAGCACTCAAAGCAGAAAGCTTTGGAGTTCTGACTGAGATCGATATTAAAGAAACCCTTAAAAAGAAACTGGATGTCAACTTTAATAACTACAAAATATTAGGCGCGTGCAATCCGCCTTATGCGCACAAAGCGCTTTTAGCAGAAAATAAAATCGGGACCATGTTGCCTTGTAACGTCATTGTTCAAGAATTGGATTCTGGCGATATAGAAGTAGCGGCTGTAAATCCGATGGCTTCCATGCAAGCGGTTCAAAACAAAGATTTAAAAGTTATTGCGGAAGAGATTACGGAAAAACTTAAATCAATAATTGATGCTCTTTAAAAAAGAGAAGGAAAAAGAAAACCATTAGACAAAATGGTATAAATAATAATAGAAATAAAAGGACGTAAGTAAAGGTAGTTTTGTAAGCCAATCTTATGGCTTAGTAACTAACCTAACAGGTTTTTAAAACCTGTTAGGTTTAAAAGAATAGAATATGGAACATCAACCTTTTGAATCAGGGCATTTTTTCCATCTATACAATAGAGGAAACAATAATGAGAACCTTTTTTTAGAACAAGAAAACTACAACTATTTCTTGGTCTTGATGAAAAAGTATTTGCTTAAGGTAGCAGATGTTTACAGCTATTGCCTATTGCCAAATCATTTTCATATTATAATAAAATTCAAAGAAGTATCTCAGCACAGCATAGAGAGCAGGAATAGAAAACTTGGTTTACATCAGCCCATTTCAAATATGTTAAATGCCTATACCAAAGCGATGAGCAAAAGGTATATGAGAAAAGGAAGCTTATTTCAGGACCATTTAAAACGTATAAAAATTACAAAAGAAAACTATTTGAAGAATCTTGCTGTATATGTAAACACAAATTCCAGCCATCATCAATTTGAAGATTATACAACCTATAAATATTCATCTTATAAAGCCTTGATCAGCAATCAAGAAACTGCTTTAAAACGAGATGAAGTGATAGCGTTATTTGATGATTTTAGTAATTTTAAGCACGTATTACATACAAAAAAGCTGAATATTGACAACTTGCAGGAATTGATTTTAGAATAAGAATAGAAATAAGACTTAACAAACCTAACAGGTTTTCAAAACCTGTTAGGTTTAAAAACGATACGAATGAAACACACTTATCACATACACGGCATGACCTGCAACGGCTGCCGAAGTCACGTAGAGGACATACTTTCAAAAGTGGAGGGTGTTTCAAAAGCTACGGTCGATTTACAACTAGCGGAAGCCACTATTGAAATGGAAAACCATATACCAATAGAAAAATTCCAAGAAGGGCTGAAGAATGATGGCGGAAATTACAGCATTTATAAAAAAGGCGAAAAGCCATCAAAAAAGGAGACGGATAAAAAACCGAGTAATAAGTCAGCTTCTAAGGGTTCGGGAGCCTTCTACTGTCCAATGCACTGCGAAGGCGATAAAACCTATGACGAACCAGGCGACTGTCCGGTATGCGGAATGGATTTAGTTCAAGAACAAAATTTATCAAGCAGCAATTCAGAGATCTGGACGTGTCCAATGCATCCAGAAGTTGTTAAAGATAAAGCTGGCGCTTGTCCTATTTGCGGTATGGACTTAGTGCCAAAGGAAGCAAGCATTTCCTCAGAAGAAAAGACCTATAAAAAGCTATTGAAGAAATTTTGGATTGCATCAGTATTTACCTTGCCCATTTTCATAATCGCTATGAGCGAAATGATCAACAACAATCCATTATACGATATTTTGGAGCAAAAAAACTGGAATTGGATTCAGTTTGCGTTATCTATTCCAGTGGTATTTTATGCAACATGGATGTTTTTCGAACGTGCTTATAACAGTATCAAAACATGGAATCTCAATATGTTTACCTTAATCGGTATTGGTTCTGGTGTGGCTTGGTTATTTAGCGTATTCGGAATGTTTTTTCCCGATATTTTCCCTCGTCAGTTTAAAACCGAATCAGGTGCGGTTCACGTCTATTTTGAAGCAGCAACCGTTATTCTCACTTTGGTGCTTTTGGGGCAGTTGTTAGAAGCACGTGCGCATAGTAAAACCAATTCCGCAGTCAAAGAATTATTAAAACTAGCGCCTAATAAAGCCCTGAAAATTGTAGATGGCGAAGAGATTGAAGTTAGTATAGACGATATCGAATTAAACGATATCTTAAACGTGAAACCAGGCGACAAAGTCCCTGTGGATGGGGTTATTACCGAAGGAGAAACCACAATTGATGAATCG
>CAYMDB010000178.1:0-6602 GCA_964388865.1 uncultured Flavobacteriaceae bacterium | reverse complement strand
AACCTATGAATTTTGAAATTATTTTTCAAAAACACAAAATTTTGGATAAACTCGATTTATGCAGTTAAGATACAAAACCTTGCACTTTTTTGCAAAGAAAAATTAACTTATTTTACTGATAATTAGATTGTTGGACTGTTTTTAAGGGGCGACTACCTAGCTTAGTAGCCGCTCTGTTTAAGCGCGACAGGGCTTGTACGGCTAAAACACCTTGCAGTTTCTTATCCACATACATCGCACATAATTTGGGTTGATCAAAGCCCGTTAAATATTTGTTCGCCACGACTAATATTCTGTACTCATCTTCGTCAAACTTATGTCTTGTGTCCTTTTCTGCAAAGCCATTCATATCTGCTTCTGTATATTCGATACCATTCACTTTTTTTGTTCCAGAAAATGCAATAGCGATTTTGAATGGATTGCCTTTATCTTTTAGAATACGTTGTAAAGCTTTATAATACTTTATGGCTGAAACAATACTCTGTGTAACAACCATTGCCTTAGCTTTACCTTTTAATTTCTTCTTATTAACAATATTGGGAATAAAATGGTCTAATATAATTTCAGCTTTGGTGTTAATGGTTTGCTGATCTTGTTCGACGTAAGCTCTGAGTTTTTTCTGTGCTCTGGCAGAATCGAATAATGGATTATCTTCAATAGATTTCTCTATTTCATAATAGCTTCTTAGCGTTGTGTAGTTTGCCAACACATCTAAAATAAAACCTTCTTCAATGGCTTGTTTCATTGAGTACAAATGAAATGGCTTAAATTTTCCGTCTGTTGTTGGTGTGCCAAACTTTTCTAATGTAATTGGTTTTGGTGTTGCTGTAAATGCCAAATACGAGGCATTGCCTCGCATCTTTCGAGATTGCATCGCCATTACTATTTTATCTTGTGCATCCATGTTTTCGTCTTCGTCGACTTGTTGCCCCATAGCATGATTCATATTATCATGAGCAGAACCACTTTGGCTAGAGTGGGCTTCGTCAATAATAACCGCAAAACGTTTGTCGCTTAAATCGGCAATACCATCGATGATAAAAGGAAATTTTTGAATGGTAGTAATGATTATTTTTTTGCCTTGTTCTAAACTATCTCTAAGCTCTTTCGAGGAATAGGCTGGTGCAATGATGTTTTTTACTTCTGAAAAATCAGCGATATTATCACGTATTTGTTTGTCTAACAAGCGTCTGTCGGTAACTACTATGACCGAATCGAATAAGGGTTGTTCTACACCTCTACTACCAGGAACACTGCTGTTATCTGGATAGGTCTCTATAAGCTGATAAGCAGCCCAAGTAATAGAATTGGATTTACCAGAACCTGCGGAATGTTGAATTAAATAGGTTTGCCCTACGCCTTTTTTACTGGCATCGTCTATGATTTTGCGTACTACATCCATTTGATGGTAACGCGGAAAGAATAAGGTTTTAGTTTGTAAAGCATCTTTCTTTTTACCATCTAAGCGAACAAAATGCTGAATGATATTGGCCAAACTTTCTCTGGTAAACACCTCTTGCCACAAGTAGTTGGTTCTATGGCCAATCTCGCCTTTTGGTAATTCTGGATTACCCTTACCATGTTTATTCCCTTTGTTAAATGGCAAGAAAAATGTGTTTTTGCCATCTAACTTAGTCGTCATATAAGCTTCGTCGGTATCAACTGCAAAATGAACTATACAACGTGCAAAGTTGAGTAAGGGTTGTTTGGTATCGCGTTTGGTTTTGTATTGGTGTTGTCCGTGCACTCTTGCGTTTTGCCCTGTCCAATGGTTTTTGAGTTCCATTGTAACAATTGGTAAACCATTAATAAATAATACTAAGTCTATTTCTTCTCTTGGGTTGTCTATACTGTAACGTAATTGCCGGGTCTCACTAAAACGGTTTTGCTCAAAATTATCTTTTACTTGTTGACTACTACTGGCTAATGGCAGCTGATAGAACAAGGTAAAATGTGCATCATCCACTTCTAAGCCTTTTTTGAGCAGATACAACACCCCATACTTTTTAATCATACGGTCTAAACGATTGAGGATTTTTAATTTCCAATCGCTTTGTTTTTGTAGCTTTTCTAATTCTTCTTTTTGGGTACTTTCTAAAAAGCTCCAAAAAAACTGCTCATCGATAGCGAATTGCGCATTAAAATTAGAGGCTTGCCCTATATAATAGCCTTTACCAGTTCTATATACCTCAGCATCTTCATTAACAGCATTAACGGAAAGCCCTTGCTTTTTTAATTCTTCTAAACAGGTTCCTGTTAATGTTTTCTCTATCGCTGCTTCTAAGGCTTGCTCGTTGGTTTGACTATACATTTGGTGATTTATTTAATAATTTAACTAAATCGGAATTTTTAATTTTTTGCTTTTGAATATCGATTATTCTCCAATCGTTGTCGTGCCATTGAGTGTTATAATGTTGAAAAAATAATTGCCTATCAAAAACGGAAGTTAAATCTTTACCCCCATAATAAACACCGATGTTTTTTCCTTTATTCCAATCCCAATTAACATTTAGTTCTTTACTTAATAGATAATAAATATATAATTGTTCTTTGGGCATCTCTTCAGACTGTAACTCACTAAAATTTTGGTATTTAGATAAAACACTAGATTGTTTCGTTTTTATAAAATCTTGATATGTTCCCTCGAAAATGTAATAATCTTTTAATAAACCTAATATATGCTCTCTTTTAAACCAATCATCATAAAGCTTAATCCTGTTGCCTAATTGAATAAAAGAATTAGAAACTATTAATTCTGATTTAATTGAACTTTCCTCATTTATAAAATCAGAATATTTTTCCCACACTTTTTCGAAAACATCAATATTAAAATCTGGATTTTCTATTTCTAAAGCAACTCTAATAACATGTGCAATTTTACCACGTAATAACCCATGATCTTCTGAAATAATAAAAGCTCTCCTCGTTTTTTCCTTAATTACTACATCGCTAATAGATGTAAGAACTTTTAATTTCAAAACCTCTTCACCATTAAAAATTGACTTGTAATCATCTTCAAATTCTAATAAATCGTCAAATTTAAAATCTATGGCGAGCTCATTTATAAACTTAATACCATAAATAGCTTGTGTCGCAGCTGTTTTACCTATTGTTTCATCTAAACGCAAATTAAAAAAAAGTCTATTTAATCTTATTAATTCTATAGTTTCAAAGTCTTTTTTATCATACAGTTTATGTTTTTTAATGAAATATATTAAAGGTAATAATCTAAAATTATCGATTTGACTGAGATTTCCTGTCAACCATTTTTTGTCTATTAAATTTCTATAAACTGCTATTGTTTTGGTAAAGCTTAAATAACTGTCAAAATAATACACTACAGAATTAAAATATAATTCAATATCTAAAATACTTAGTTTAATTAATTTAAAGTTTAATGTTTTTTTGCCTCTAATGAAATCTGCAAAATCCTCAATTTCTTCTGTAGAAAGTTCAACGTTATTTTCGTATCTATTTTCAATTGACTTTAAAAGCTGACACCAACTTAAAAATGTATTAAATCCATTGTCTGCATTATCATTACCGCCTTTATTTATCCAAAAGTAATCTTGCCAATCTTCCCAAAGTTTACCATATTTATTTTTATCTCCAATGGTCTCTAACTCAATTAATAAATCTGCTTTAATATTCTCATTAGCTTGCATTTGTTCTCCTCGAGCGTTCATGTAAATATATAGCTCTTCACCTTGTTCACTTATATTTGTATCAAAATACCAGAACTCAACAAAATCTTCTATATAATTATAAAAGGGTTCTAAATCATTAGGTAATTTATTTTCATAAAACTCGTGAATACTATTAAAATTAGATAAGAGGCTTTTTATTGTTGTATCAGAATCATATTTATTACTGTAATACCAATTTTGATTTATAAAATCTGTGTTATTTTTTAATGCTTGCGTCACAAACCCTTCCAAAAAATGATGTGCAGATTCCCTAACTTTATAATCAAGCTTTAAAACATTATCCGCAAAGTATGTTTTTGTGAACTGCTCTTTTATTCGCTCACTTTTACAAGCTAATACTAAAAGCATCAGAAAGATGGTTGTAATTCGTTGCTGACCGTCTATTAAAAAATATTTTCCAGAATATTAGTCATCATTATAAGCGTATATAAAACCAATATTAGAACCATTATTCCTTTTCTTATAAAATATTTCAAAAGCTTTTTCTAACTCATTATCCGTAGGTATTATTTTTGGTACAGTAACTGTTTTAAATTTATCGTAGTCCTTTTTTATAGAGTCTAATAACCCTAATACCTGTTCATCTTTCCAAACATAATCTCGTTGGATTTCTGGAATTATTATTTGTTGCATATACCTGTTTACAAATAATTCTTTTACGCTATACTTTCCTGCTTTCATTAACTTATAGCGTTTATAAGGTTAGTAATAGAATCTTTCAACCCTAAAGTACTTTTTATGTGTTGTTTGTGAGCTTCAATATCTTCAATAGACCAAAGGTTCATTTGCTCAGTATTTGCATTTTCAAACATTTTACTAAATACATCGAACGTGTGTTTAGGAACAAAACTCCCTATCTGAATTCGTTTAAGAATATTATCTCGTTTTTCATTAAAAAACTTGTTACCATTTGATGCGTTGTCTGAACCAGACAACAAGCACATATTACCAATTCCATTTAAAGCGGAATGATCTTGTAATGCTTTATAATAAATTTGTTTTTGCTCATCTGTTCTTTTTTCTAACAGCAACACATTATCAATTTCTTCTGAGATACTGTCACCTAAAATATTTCTTATAGCGTCTTTGTGTTCTTGTTTTAAAACATTTTTCTTTCCTTCAGGTGTTTGGGGAAAAATATGCTCTAATGACCATTTTTGTTGCTCAAATTCATAAAAATTAAATCTTATTTTGTCTTGACCTTCAATAAATACATTTAAAGCAAGCAGTATATGATGCAAACTATCTGGTGTGTCTTCATATGTTAAATCACTTAAATCTAAATCTTTTAAAAGCGACTCTTTTACTCCATTTAAAAATGATATAGTTTCTATTTTGGTTTCCTTTTTCAATAATTCGGTTAAAAATTCTAATTTATTATTACCGCTATTTTTAGCAAATCTAGAATACCCTAAAAGATTGTAAATTTCTGTATTATAATACCAATCATCTAAGGTGTTTTTGATACTCTTTAGTTTATTAAATGTATTTAGATAGTTATTGTGTTCTAACAAAAAATTAAACAATGGAAAATCATTAGAACTTGCATTTTTACTTACAGCAATCTTGTCATTTTCAAGAGAATATGCAGTAAGTTTTAAAAGTTCCTGCATTGCATTATCTTTATTATTAAAATAAAAACTTTTTATTTCATCTTTGTTTGCCCAAGTAGACAATTCATCCCAATGCTTTCCAACATTAGTTCTAATTTCCATTACTTCTTTAAAACTATTGCTATGTTGTCTACCTATTTTTGTGATTAATAAACCTTTTATTAGCTCTGCTTCTGTTAGAGGCACTTTATTGCTATTCAAATTTTTAAATACCGCCTCACTCTCTATATGGCTTTCTACAGAATTTACTATAAGTTTTACGTTGGCAGTTAAATAATTATAAAACGGAACGAGTTCTGTTTTACTTTCAAAAAAAGAGTCACATTTCTGTAGAGCCGAAAACATATAAAACAGATCTTGTTTGTTCAATTCTTTGTTTTGACTTAAATCTTTCCAATTAGTATTAAGTATCGTATTTAGTCCTTCGTTTTGATAAACATAGTCAGTAAAAAAATTATCTCTTATTGCGTAATCTAATTTACTTATGGAAATATTTCTCAGTTCTAACTTATCCGAAAGAACAGCCAAAATTATTGATAACGTTGTTAAGCGTTGTTGACCATCAATAACTTCTAAACACTTCCCTTTTTTTAAACTTATTTTTTTAACGGTTATGTATTGTAAGTAATATTCTTTTTTTTCATGGTTTTCGAAACCTAAAAAAGCATTCCATAAATCGTTTAATAAAATTGTAACCGCTCCATTCTTTGTCGAAGCCCATTTATATCCACGTTGATAAGCTGGAATATGATAAAAATCACTTTCGTATTGTTGCAAACAGCCATTTTGGCTATGGTCATTAAAAATATCTTCTATACTAAAAATAAGCTCCTTCATATTAACAAACCCTAACCTTACCAGTCACAACCTCATTTATCAAACTACTCTTATACTCTTTTAACCTCTCAATCTCCTGCTGTTTTAAACTAATAGCAGTTTCTATTTTTTGTGAAGCTGAATTGGTCTGTTTAACAATTTTCAATTGTTCTTCTAATGATGGAAGTGTAATTTTTTGAGCTTTAATATCTTCAGCATGAATATTTTGATTAACTCCTCCATGAATATTACGTTCAACCCCAGACATAAATGCTGAGGAATTAAAATAATATTTTAAATAATCAGCACACAATCTACTTAAATCAAACCTAAATCTTATCAAGTAGGATGCAAAAGCAACTTTCTCTTCAATATCTGGAAATATCGCAAAATTTCCAGCACCACCAGTTCTTGCAAAAACAAAATCACCTTTTTCTAAAATATAGCTATACACTTCTTTTAAATC
>CAYMDB010000177.1:0-6636 GCA_964388865.1 uncultured Flavobacteriaceae bacterium | reverse complement strand
TTTTTTGCTTCTAGCGCAAAAACAATCCGTTTTCCTATATTAAACTTTGCACCAAGACCAACGGTCGCAAAAATTTGCTCTTGTTTATCAAAATTTTCCAATTGAATGGTTTGTACTCCAGACCCCAATGTGAAGTAGGGGTTGAGTTTGGTTTTAGTGCCAAAGTTTGCTTTAAATTCGCCGCCCCAACGGGTGACTTCTACATCGCGTTCAGGAATTACGCCGTTAGAAAAGCCTGTAAGTCCAAAGTCTTCAAAATTGGTTACTAAATCGTAACTCTGCATATACGTAGCTCTAAGCTCTACATACTCCCCAAAACCAAAGCCTATTTTACCTCCGTAGAGTAGGCCATCATCTAAACCAGATTTGTCGTCCCAAAAGGTATATTCCGCTGCGGGGGAAATGGTTACACTAATATCCTTCACTTGCGCAAAGGCAAATGAAGACGTAAGTACTAGCGAAAATATAATTATTTTTTTTATCATTTTTTTCTTTATTTAATTTGGATTAATAGTGTTAATTTTTAAGTAGTTTTTGTTCCTTCAGTACATTTTCTTGCATAAAATTAGGGGTTGATTTGGCTATTCATTTGAAACCTTTCGTTTAAGCTTATTGCTATCGGTGTTTATTGGAGGCTTCATTTAAAAAATCGCTATTTGATTATTATTTATTCTCTTAAGTCCCTATCTTACTTTATTGCAAAGGTACAATTAAGTGGAAAAAAAATTGAACTCATACCAAGCTTAAATTAACTGATTCACTATGGTTAGACGTTATTTAAAAACAACTTGCATCGCTTAACTTGATTTGTTTAAATCCATGAAACGGAATACGAACGCAATTGTAAGAGCCTGAGAGGTTTTACTGTTATCTATTTAAGATACAATTAAATAAGCGAAAAAACAAGCAAAATGTTAAGAGCTTTGGATTCATTAATAGAATTGCATAAATGCGCAATACGTGGGTCTGTAAGTTGCCTGTTAGGTGTTTACAAATCTTTGTCTTTAAGAAGGCATCCACGATTACTGTAACAATGTTTATAGTCTTGAAATTTTTATTATTTTTAGTGCCTACGTATCACTCAAACTAACTCGTTGCAATAATTTGAAAATCTTCTTAGTCACTACTTTACTCTTATTTTTCCAGAATAGTCTTTTTTCTCAAAACTTAGATGCTTTTACTAATGTACTTGAATCTAAGATGAATAAGTATAAGGTTTATGATTTACAAAAAGAAAAAAGGATAGAAACATTACTCGAAAAAATTGATAAAACAAATCATCTTGATGAGCTCTACAAGATGAATAATGTGGTTTTTGAAGAATACCAGTTTTATAGTTTTGATAAAGCGCTTCCAGAATCATTAATTAATAATTATTTCTTTGCATACGAGGAGGGCTATTCTGGATTGGCATATACTACTGCTGTGAAAAGGAATCAGCTTAATTATACAAAATTGTATTCGGCTTATAAAGATGCATTATACTCAAGAATAAAACCAAATACAGAAGAAGCTTTAAGACTAAAAGAGAAAGAATACAGGGATAGCCGTAATTTAGGCATGTCCTATTTGGTTAACTCTCAAAAATTAGAAAATGTTGAGATGGGGTCTAGAGGATTTTCTTTAGTCACCTTTGAGCGCTCGCTGCTGTATGAATTGAATTCAGAATCAGAAAAACAAAAAGTGTATCTAACCCTTTCAGCCATATTAGACATAAAGGCCTCGGTAAAAGATAATGCCTCAATGGGTACTTTGGCCAAAATTCTATTTATGGAAGGGGATATTGATAACTCCCACCGCGCGCATTCATCAAAATTTGTTCCTTCAGGTTTTGTCAGCATTGGGTCTAGTAATTGGTCCGAATTTCCTAATGTGGCCTACAAAACACCTGAAGGCAAAATAGTGGTTGTTGTTTTAAATAATTCAGATGTACAAAACGCTTTAAATATAAATGTATCGGATGAGCCGATTACGGTAACCTTACCAGCAGAATTAGTAGCGACGTTCGTTTGGTAATTAATAAGTGAAAAATGATTAAAAAAGGTATTTATGTAGTAGTTTTCGTGTTGACTTTTATCGGTTGCAAACAAAATGGTGACACTACCGATTTAGCGATTAATAGCGAAAATACTTCAACAGAAAAGACAGGCTTATTAGGTAAAGAAGCAGTGGTATTTACTACCGCCGAACATACGGACAAAAGACTGTCGTTAGACTTAAAAATAACGTTTACAGAGGCGCAGCAACCTTTAGAAACTGAAGTGGCCATTTTTGTTAATCCTAAAAAACAATTTCAAGAATTTTTAGGAATAGGTGGAGCCATAACCGATGCCTCTGCAGAGGTCTTTTCAACTTTGAGTACTGACAAACAGGAAGAACTTTTAAAAGCCTATTTCACGGAAGATGGTATTAATTATAATATGATTCGGACTAGTATTCACAGCAGTGACTTTGGCTTAGGAAGTCATACTTACATTGAAGAAGGGGACAAAGAGCTCAAAACATTTTCTATTGAAAAGGATAAGGAAAAGCGCATCCCCATGATTAAGCGGGCACAGGCACTGATTAAGGATGATTTGGTATTCTACGCAAGCCCTTGGAGTCCACCAGCATTTATGAAAACTAACAAAAACATGTTACAAGGTGGAAAATTATTGCCAGAGTACTACCAAACCTGGGCTGATTATTTCACCAAATTTATTGAAGCTTATGAAGCGGAAGGTATTCCAGTTTGGGGAGTGACTATTCAGAATGAACCTATGGCAGTGCAACGTTGGGAGTCTTGTATTTACACGGCAGAAGAGGAAAGAGATTTTTTAAAAAATTATTTAGGACCAACATTTGAGAAAAAGGGCATGAGCGCTAAAAATATTGTCGTTTGGGACCATAACAGAGATTTAATTTCGCATAGAGCAAATACTATTTTTGAAGACCCAGAAGCACTAAAATATGCATGGGGAATTGGTTTTCATTGGTACGAAACTTGGACAGGAGCCGAACCTAAATACGATAACTTAAAAGCAATTAAGGAATCGTTTCCTTCAATCAACTTGTTATTTACAGAAGGTTGCCAAGAAAAATTTGATTCTACGCAATATCAACGCTGGTCGAATGCCGAACGCTATGGAAATTCTATGATTAATGATTTTAATAGTGGTACTGTAGGTTGGACCGACTGGAATATTTTACTAGATGAAAAAGGCGGACCTAACCATGTTGAAAATTTTTGTTTTGCGCCGATTCATGCAGATACCCAAACTAACGAACTAATTTATACACCATCGTATTATTACATCGGTCATTTTTCGAAATTTATTAAGCCTAAAGCAAAAAGAATAAGCACAACAACGAGTAGAAGTACTATTGAAAGTACGTCGTTTCAAAACCCAGAAGGACAAATTGTTACGGTTGTTATGAATAAAACAGATAATCCTATCAACTATAAATTAATTGTTGGTGATTTTGAAACAACCCTTATGATATTGCCCCATGCAATGCAGTCAATTATTTACTAATATTTAAAACAAACATCATAAAAAAAATTACTTAAAATAACTATATATCATTAGTTGCAGAAGCATTATGTGCATCATCTTACGGACAAACAATAGCAAACGGCACTTATAAGATTTTTAGTGATGTCAATGCTGAAGTTATTAGTATCAGCAAGATACGAGAAGGAGATTCGGGTAACCCTAACAATCTAATAATCGGTAGAGCAAGAATGGCAGCACCAGATGCTACGGATGACTTACAACTATGGACATTTACGCATCAAGGTGGCGATATTTATCAAATTGAAAATGTAGGTGATAACACCTTGTTAGGTATTAAAGATGGTTGGTGCGGTGTGTTTGGTGATGTTCAAGTTGGTTTCGACGCGTCTAGTCCATACATATATTTAAAAGTTTCGCCAGCTTCTGCCACAGATACTTATGTTTTTGAGATTGCGTTTGACGCCGATTGTAATTTTGGTTCTACAAATACCCCAGTCAAGGCTTTTGACATAGATGGTGGAAATTCTGAGGCTAAAATTCAAACTTATGATGTAGACACAACGAATCCGAATCAACAATTGCAAATTGTAGAACCGAGTGCTTTGAGCATGGACGAAGCTAGTAAGATACTGAATTCTATCAATGCTATATATAATAGTACGAGCAGAGATTTAGCTTTAAAGACCAATCAAAGTATAAAAATATCTTCTATGGAAATCTATCATATTAACGGAAGAATTATAGGAACGAATGAAAATGTCCATTCAGAAGGTGCTGAGTTCAATTTTAATGCGTATTCTAATGGTATATATCTAATTAAAATTGTGAGTGATAAGGCACAAGTTGTAAAAAAGCTTGTGGTGTATTAAGCAAAAATCACAACACTGAAATTTAAGCAAAAACACGTTCTATAAAGGTCATATTTTAGGACGTGTTTTTTTATGGTTTGGTTTAGTTTTTAATTACAAGTTAAAGACATCATGATTAAGATATTACACCATTATATGGTATTCTAATTCAATCATCCACAAGATCATTAAATTAGAATACTATGTTGATTACCGCCCAAAAGGGCTATGACGCTAATTGTTCCTTTAAAAAAAGGGAGTAATGCTGTATAGCATAGTAATTCAGTTAAAGCCTATCTAAAAAAAAACAAGATTACCAAAACATAATACTATCTTTAGGACTTCATGAAAATCAATATATTTAAACGCCTAGTGGTTGTATGCTTAACCACACTGACGACTTCATTTTACGCTCAAGATAACAGTGGTAAAGTGACTAACAATGAGGGTGTTGAACTTTTACATGTTGAAATTCGTATTGATAATAAGTTGGTTGCAACAACCGATAGTAATGGGGTGTTTGTTTTACCTCAGAAGCATCTCTTGCCCATAGAAATGACCTTAAGGCATCCCGATTATTATATTAAAACGGTACTATTTTCTGCAAACAAGCAAATATTCAAACTCTATCCCTTAAGCGATATACAAGACCTTAATGAAATTATGGTGTCGTCTACCTATCAAAAGGAAAGTAAAGTCATTGTGCCTACCACAAAAATCACAGCCCATAAACTTGATGCCTATAGTCCGCAGAATTTAGTGGCCGCAATCAATGAAACACCTGGTGTTTATATTCAAAGTGGTGCCATAAATACCAATAGAATTGTGATTAGAGGAGTAGGGTCCAGAACACTCTATGGTACTAATAAAATACGAGCCTATTTTAATGGCATACCCATTACCAATGGAGGTGGTGAAACGACCATTGATGCTTTCGATCCTGAGGATATGGCTAGCTTAGAAATTGTAAAAGGACCCAAAGCCACACAATACGGCACTAATTTAGGCGGTACCTTACTATTAAACTCAAAGCAAGCGCTTGAAGGCGAAAGCTATATAAAAAGCAACCTTACCGCAGGCAGCTTTGGCTTAGTAAAGAGTAATGTGTCAATGGCAACTGCTGATGACAAATTAGCGCTTAATTTGAATTACGACCATTTAAAATCCGATGGGTTCCGCGATAATAGTAATTACAATCGGCACGCGGTTTTAGTGACCTCAAATTATAAGGTGAATTCAAAAAACGATCTAGGCGTTCTAATAAATTATACAGATTATCTGGCCCAAATCTCAAGCTCAATAGGACGAACTGCATTTAATGAAGATCCGTCCCAAGCCGCTTTTACATGGAATGCCGCACAAGGGTTTGAAGATAATCAGCAAATTTTGTTAGGCCTTAATTACACACACCGTTTTTCGGACGACTTTAGTAATACAACTTCTTTTTTCTATACCTACCACGATCATTATGAACCACGGCCTTTCAATATTTTAGATGAATATACCAATGGCTATGGGGCGAGGACCTTATTCGCAAAAACATTTCAATGGGTAGAGCGTAAGGCTGTATTTAGTTTTGGTAGTGAATTTTACAACGATCAATACAATTGGCAAACCCTAGAAAACCTTTATCAAGACAATAACGATAATGGGAGTTTAGAAGGGCAGTTGCTGAGCGATAATATAGAAAAACGCCGCAACCTTAATGTATTTACCACGGTGACTATTCCTATTTCCAAGACCTTAAAAGCACAGTTGGGTTTAAATATCAATGCCACCCATTATAAATTTACGGACCAGTTTAATAGTGGTGAAGCCAACAGGGATGCTGATCGAAATTTTGATCCTATTGTTGCGCCTAATGTCAATCTCCTGTATCAATTTATGCCTAACGCCAATGCCTATATGAATTTTAGCCGAGGCTTTAATTATCCATCCTTAGAAGAAACGCTAACACCAGAGGGTCTCATTAATCCAGAATTAGGTCCAGAAACCGGTTATATCTATGAAGTGGGTAGCGAGGTTTACGCGTTTAAAAGACAACTAAAAATTCAACTAGCAGCCTACCTATTGGATATTGATAACCTATTGGTGGCAGATCGCGTAGGGGAGGACCAATTTATTGGGAGAAATGCAGGTAAAACCCAACACAAGGGTATGGAGCTCTCGCTTTTATACACGCAGCAATTTAAAAATAAGCTCAGTCTCGCTCCCTTTATCAATGCAGAACTTACGGATTACCGGTTTATTGATTTTGTAGATGATGATGCCGATTTTTCAGGAAACCAATT
>CAYMDB010000176.1:0-6647 GCA_964388865.1 uncultured Flavobacteriaceae bacterium | reverse complement strand
AAAAATCCAGAAAATAGTTCAAATGAAAAAGATATCTGACTTTTTGTCCCGCATTAAGTACAACAAGGAGCTAAAAGACAGGTTAAAGCAAAAATATCCATGATCGGTAAAATTTTAATTGATACAGACGTGAGCTTGCTGTTTTAACACTTGAAACTTATTTAAAAAGAAAAGGTGCTTTTTAATATACTAGTTTCAGCCTATTTACTATAAACCTGATTCTCTTGCTCAGCCACACGAATAAAGGTGGTGCGCTTGGTCAACTCTTTTAAACGCGCCGCGCCAACATAGGTGCAGGTACTTCTTAGGCCGCCTAAAATATCTTGTAGCGTATCATCAATATCTCCTTTATAAGGCACTTCAACAGTTTTACCCTCGCTAGCTCTGTATTCCGCAACTCCACCAACGTATTTATCCATCGCTGTGGAAGAACTCATGCCGTAAAATTGTTTGTATTGCTCATCGTTGCGTTCAATAAGATCTCCACCGCTTTCCGTGTGGCCTGCAAACATGCCGCCTAACATTACAAAGTCGGCACCAGCGCCAAAAGCTTTAGCAATATCACCTGGCGTAGCACAGCCACCATCGCTTATAATCTGACCGCCTAAACCGTGAGCTGCATCAGCACATTCAATAATAGCGGATAATTGCGGATAACCAACACCTGTTTTTACTCTAGTGGTGCAGACGCTTCCCGGACCAATGCCTACTTTTACAATGTCGGCACCAGATAATAATAATTCTTCAACCATTTCGCCAGTCACTACATTTCCCGCAATAATGGTCTGATTCGGATAAAGTGATCGTGTGTGTTTTACAAAATTTACAAAATGTTGGGAGTAACCGTTAGCCACATCAATGCAAATAAATTGAAGCTGTGGATACGAATTGAGAACAGCTTTTAAGTTTTTAGCATCTTGAGCGCTCGTCCCTGTGCTCACAGCAACGTAATTCTCAATGCCTTCTGTTGCGTTTTCAAAAAAACTTTGCCATTGTGCAGCTGTGTAATGTTTATGGATTGCTGTAAAGAGCTTTTGATTTGCCAGTGCTAGTGCCATTTCAAAAGTGCCAACCGTGTCCATATTAGCTGCCATAATAGGAATGCCCGTCCAGTTCAACCTACTATTTAAAAAGTTAAACTCACGCTCAAGTGTCACTTGAGATCTACTTTTAAGTGTTGAGCGTTTCGGACGTATCATTACATCTTTAAAACCTAATTTAATGTCTTGTTCTATGCGCATTTGGAAACGTTTTGAAGTTATTTTAAACACAGGTTTTAAAAGCTATGAATAGTTCCCGTGTTGAATATGGGTTTAATTTTCAATCCAACTAAAGAATTTAATATTATTCCAACTGTAAATTGAAATGGTAACTCCGGAGTTTTCTTCTACATTTTCGGAAGAAAAATCGTTCAAAACGTTAGCCAAATTTGTGAACTCTGTGACATTAGTGTAATTATAGAATTTAGATGGGTGATTAACCCAATTTCCGTCGCTTGAAAGCGGATAAGGTATTCTTCCTTCTCCTTCAAATTCAAATTCCATGAAATCAAGATTTTGCTCTAAAATTGCTGAAAAATCTGTGTAAATGTCAGTGTTTGTAGTATGAGTTCCGCATATATAAGCAAATGAATTTTCTGGAATCCTAAAAGTTTTATCGAATAATGAACTCGTAAAGTTATTTTCGATAAGCGTTACAGAAATTTTTTGTTGATTAATTTCTATAGCATATTTATCAATTATGGTTCCGTTAATGAAGGTTACTTTATCTGTATTTTGAGGCAATTCAATATAAGAAGTTGCGGGTCCCAATGCTGTAAAACATATTTCAGGTTCACTTATTTGGTCAAATCTTACAATTAGCTCATTGCCGTGTATAAATTCAGTTGTTCCTATTTCATAATTGATACAAGGGTAGATGTCAGAGGTTATTAACTTTAATTTTAACGATGGTTCCTGTATTTCGGTAGTACTGTATATTTCCTCTGGCATAAAGTTGATGTCGGCTTCAATAGCATGTTCCGTAATATACTCAGAATAATCAGAGCTAATAAAAGTATCTTCATCTTTAGAGCTACATCCTGAAATACTAATTACGATAAAAGTTGATAGTAGTATTTTTTTCATGACATAAAGCGATTTAAAGTTTAACAAAAATTCATTGCTAGAGGATTATTTAACCGCAATCATGCTAATTTCAACATTCACTAACTTAGGTAAGTTGGCCACTTCTACGGTCTCCCTTGCAGGCGCTGTTTCTTCATTAAAATAACTGCCGTAAACTTCATTTATTTGTGAGAAGTTATTCATATCACTAATAAATATTGAACTTTTTACAACGTTTTCAAAGGTCATACCTGAGGCAGCTAAAACCGCTTTCATGTTTTCCATGACTTGCCTAGTTTCAGTTTTAATATCGCCTAGAACCAATTCCATAGTGTCAGGATCTAAGGCAATTTGACCTGAGGTATATAAGGTATTTCCGGTTAAAACGGCTTGATTATAAGGTCCTATCGGAGCTGGAGCTTTTGAGGTGTGTATTATTTTTTTCATAATTACGTCCTGCGAGGGCAGGAATCTGATTAAAAGATTAGACAACACCTCAAAGTTATAGTAATTTTTCTTAAAAACAGATTCTCTTTTAGGTAGACTGTTTTCCAACTTTCAAAACGTTAGGCTTTTGAAGTATTATATTTGAAATTCACTAAGAGAAAGCAAAAGTTATGAGCACTAATTCCCAACACGCTGGTCTGGTTGACGGCGCTGATCGTATTTTAAATCTTTTAGTAAATTTGAGCTTATGCCTATAAAGAAATTCCAAGAGGCACGATTGCTAAAGGGAACCCAAGTGAAATTCATTCTCCAACTCAATAAATCGCGCTCAAAACGCAATTGGGTAAACGTAAAGCCATTATTTAGAAAGTCATAGCCAGAGGATGCTCCAACACTCCATCGTGGGGATAATTCTACATCACCAGAAAACATTAAGGAATGCGATGAAATTTCATTTTGTCTTCTCGTATTGGTGTAATTGGCAGCATAGGCAAATCTAATTGACCAAGGCATTTTATAATTGTAAAACGCATTGTTTTCGTCTTTATCCTTGCCTTTATCTTTGTCGCTAAGTCGCCTATCCGCAAAGTCTTGAGTTTTTCCAAAAAGACCATCAGTTCGTCCACCTGAACGCGCTGCTTCTTGTGCGGAGGCTTTATCATCATCAGATTCAGAGCCTGAAAAACTTTCATTAGAAAGCGTATAACTCATATTTATATTAGCAGATGTTAATCGAAATAAACTACCACCGTTGTTAATATTAAAAGTATTGACAACATTATTATTGCTGTCTAGCGCGTAAGGATTAAGCGTCATGCCAAAGTTGATACTCATTTTTTTATCCAAAATCTGAGTACCGCCAGAAACTCTAACAGGACTCCAGTTTAGCGAGTCAGCCGCTAAATTATAAGCTGTTGAAAAGTTTAAGTTATTGAGAAGAAATATCTTTTCGGGTTCTGTTTTAGTTGAATCTTTAGAACGTATTTTAGCTTCGATATTGTTACCAACAGAAATACCTATATTGCTAGAGTAGTTGTTGCCGGGTCTTCCAAATAACGAATTTTCAAAACGAGTGTATTCTACCTGATCGGTTGTAGTTCCGTCGGCATCTATAACATCATAAGTTTCATAATATTGGTTAAAAGCAGGATTGACACTATAGCTTAAGGATGGTCTAATAACATGCCTAATAGCCTGAATTTTTGGATCTTTTCCTTCTTTTTTGAAATTGTACATACCATATAAAGTTGTCCCTACACTAGCACCAAAATTATAGGTGAGAAAACGATCAAATCCGCTCTGGTCTATAGTCACTACTTCTTGAGTGGCCTGATTAAACGTTTTATTGACAGTTTTGAGGGACCAAGTTTCTTCAAAATTAGCGTTTGTACTCATACTAAAATGATTAAACACTTTAAAATTGGTAGTCACAGGGATACTGTGGCGCATGCCTGCTAAGGCGTCATCAAACATCGCACTTTTACCAAAAATTGAGTCCCTAGTGTTGATGCGGTATTCACCACGAGAATTTACTTGGAAGTTTATATTGTGAATGGCTCCTTTTTTAGCACCAGATTTTGGGGCAAATGGAAACACTCTACTCATTGAAGCTTGCATGGTAGGCAAGGTTAAATTGATGGCTTCCGTATTGGTGTTTTGATTGTGTGTAGCAGATAAACTGAGATTAACTTGTGGTTCTCCTTGGAACGATTTGGAATAAGAAACGGAAGACGCGAGCGTATTATTTAAAAAATTTGCTTGGTTAAGCTGATTTACAGATTGTTGATAATACTGACTACTACCGAGGTTTACGGAAGCAGAAAACCGGGAATTTGGATTGGCCTTAGCATCTTGACTATGGGACCACCTAATGTTGTAAATGGTATTTTGTGCAAAATCTGGAAATCCTCTTTCACTAGTGAGTAAATTTTCATACCTAAAGCTTAAATTACCTCTAAACCTGTAACGCATGGCATAGGTGCTTTCTAACCGAAGACCATAACTTCCATTGGTGTAATAATCCCCTAAAACCGCTAAATCTACAAAGTCATTGATCGCAAAATAATAACCGCCATTTTGTAAAAAATAGCCTCTATCATTTCCTGTGTCTTCACCAAAAGAAGGAAATATGAGACCCGAGGTTTGTTTTTTTGACATTGGAAAATAAGCGAATGGCATAATCAATGGCGTTGGCACATCGTAAATATACATCTGACTTTTCCCCGTAACAACTTTTTTATTAGGGACAATTTTGGCCTTGTTCATTAAGATGTAGTACTCAGGATCTTCTAAATTTTCTGAAGTTGTAAATTTTCCTTGACTGATAAAGTAAACAGAGTCGTTTTCTTTTTTTGTTTTTTCAGCAATGATGGTACCTCCACTTTGCTCAGTGACCGAATTAAAGATGAGCGCTTTTTTTGTATCGGAATTAAAAATAATGGAATCGGGCTCAATAACATTGGCACCTTGTTTAAAAACCGGTTTTTGAGAATAGCCTGTAGAATCTTTTAACCGTCCGGCATAAACTAAATTTTTACTGTAGTCAATGACAATGATTCCCGATTTAATCTCCATATCTTGGTATAAGACTTCGGCTTCGTTATAAAGGTAAATTTTCTTTTCAATTTGATTTAAAGACACGTAATCTGTTGCCTTGTAAGATACAATGGCCTTTAAAAAACCATCTCGTTTCACAGAATCTTGTTTTGTTGAATCTATTTCCTTAGTATTTGGCGGAAGATTTAAGAGGGAATCCACAGTAATTGTTGTGGTATCTTTTACTTGTTCTGCAGGTATGGGGCTGTTCTTTTTTGGTAATTCTTGCGCGAAGCTAAACGTGTTGATAAACACTGTAAAACTTAGGGTAAAAAGTATGTGTAGACTATTTGTACGCAATCCTTTTAAGTGTATTTTTGTATAAGTGTGGCTCGGTTTTTGAAACGCCAAAAGTACAGATATTTTTTTGTGAATCATTTATGAAAATAATAAACTTTAAAAATAGCATTCGCTTTAAAAACGTACAATATTCCGAACTTTTAAACCGTTAATTTTAAATATGCAAACGAAGCGCAACGATCTCATAGTATACTTAATTCTTACATTTATAACTTCTTTAACATCTTATGCAAGTCTAAATGCACAAGATGATAAGTTTGTTGTGGTATTAGATGCCGGTCATGGCGGACATGATTCTGGTAACATAGGCAACGGACATAGTGAAAAAAACATTGCTCTTAAAGTGACTTTAGCTGTTGGCAAGGCTCTAGAATCAAACCAAAATATTAATGTTATTTATACAAGAAAAACAGATGTTTTTGTAGAGTTATTTGAGCGTGCTAACATTGCCAATAAGGCAGATGCCGACTTGTTTGTATCCATTCATTGTAATGCGCACAATTCTCAAGCCAGTGGAACCGAAACCTTTGTTTTAGGCGAAAAAAATACAGGTCGTAATTTTGAAGTTGCCAAACGCGAAAATCAAGTTATTTTTTTAGAGGATAATTATAAAGAAAATTACGCAGGTTTTGATCCTAATTCTCCAGAATCTACAATAGCTATTGGTATAGAACAAGAAGTTTATGTAGAGCAAAGCATCATTTTAGCACGTAAAATTGAAGATCATTTTATCGAAAACGCCAAACGAAAAAGTAGAGGCTTAAAACAAGCGAGTTTGCTCGTAATTAGAAATACATATATGCCAAGTGTTTTGGTAGAAGTAGGGTTTCTAACCAATAATAAAGAAGGAGCCTATTTAAATTCTTCTGCAGGACAAACAAAAATGGCGAATGCCATTAAGGATGCTATTGTGGCGTACAAAAAAGAATTAGATCAAAATGTAGGTAGCCATGTCACAGGTTTAGAGTCTCGGGAGTTTACAGAAAATGATTTTCCTTTAGCCGCAGACGGGGTGACGTTTAAAGTTCAAATTGCAGCGAGCTCAAAAGCATTAGAAGCTAAATCGTATAACTTTAAGGGATTAACTGATATCTCTAGAGAAAAAGTAGGGACAATCTATAAATATTTTAGCGGAATTACTTCAGATTACAAAAAAGCAAGAGAATTTAATTAAAAAAGATATCTTTCATTTAGGTGTTA
>CAYMDB010000175.1:0-6654 GCA_964388865.1 uncultured Flavobacteriaceae bacterium | reverse complement strand
TTGCGTTAGGACTTAATTCTTTCTTATTAAGTGGTACATTTAGGAATAAGTTATACCTGTAGCGGGTTCTAAAATCTTGTTCCGCATCAAAACGTTGCTCATATCTAAAACGATGGGTGAGATAAAATCTATGACCTAACTTTTGTGAAAATAAAGCTTCTTGATATATACGATTTTCGACAAAAGTATCATCGTTATCTCCAAATTGTCCTGTCGTTATATTGGCATAACCTAGTGTAAACATCACGCCACTTTCTTTTGGAGTGAATGTTAAGCCAGAGCGCAACATTAATTGCTCCATATCGCCTAGTCCTTGCCAATCGCGATACTGAAAATCACCCTGAATTCCCCATTGACTCTCTTTAATTTGGTGATTGTAAAAATACATGTACGTTGCGCCTATTCGGGATTCGTTTATTTGAGCATAAAGGACTTAAAATGATCGTGTTATTATTTGTAATTTTAATTTTATAATTTAAGCTTTTAAGCCTATCTAAAGTTTTGCTTTTAAAATAAAAAACACATTAGAATGTCTAACTATTAATTCACTAAAATGATTCGCTTGGAGATTAGAAGATGAAACTGCATACAACTGTCAATTAAAACTTTGATCAATTTCGTAGTTTTATTTTGAATTTTTATGCAATGAGAAAGTGATAGATTTATCAGCGCCAGATCATGAACTTGTAAAGGTGTTTTATGAGCTTTTTAAGCAACAGACTAATAAAACCATAGTGCTTAAACTTTTAAGACATGCAAAAGAGTCAAAACTGACACTGCAACTCAGACTCTTTTGCAATGCCATAAAACCTTTGATTTCATACCAGTTTAATTGGTAGAAATTGTTTAATTAAAGTATGTTGAGGAGATACTATTTATATTTCAACACTCTCACCTATTTCAAGAAGCATTAAATCTTTATTCTTATCGAAGAATTTTCGTTTAGCTTCTTCATGGTCTATTTCAATATAACCAAACGTATCGTAATGGCAACCTAACACCTTATCGCATTGCACAAAATCGCTAGCGAGAATAGCGTCATCAATGCCCATAGTAAAATTATCGCCAATAGGTAAAATTGCTAAATCTAATTGGGTTTGCATCGGAATTAGCTTCATATCCATCGTCAAAGCAGTATCCCCTGAAATATAGATTGTTTTGTGTTCGCCTTCAATAATAAACCCGCCTGGTTGTCCACCGTATTTACCATCGGCAAAGGAGGAGGTATGAATGGCGCTCACATATTTAAGATTTCCGAATTCAAAATCCCAAGAACCACCGTGATTCATGGGATGACCCTCCAATCCTAAATTTTGAAAATGTGTAATTATTTCAAAATTAGATATAACAACAGCGTTGGTTCGCTTGGCGATGGCTTCAACATCTAAGGTATGGTCTTGATGGGCATGTGTCACCAGAATATAATCTGCTTTTAAAGTGTTAATGTCTATTGCAGAAGCTTTTTCATTTCCTGTGATAAATGGATCCACCAAAATGTGAATATCCTTTACCTGAATACCTAAACACGAATGTCCGTAAAATGTAATCTTCATGATTAAAACTAATTTAATTGTTATAAACGTCCTTTAAAATTAATACAAAATATAACCAATACCTAAAAGTAAGGCGAATAGAAATGTTGACAAGGCTAAAACTTTCAGTTGACTATCAAAATCATCGGCTTGTCTTGCCACCTTTATTTTTTTCAGGTGAATTATCAATGGAATAAATGAGATCAAATACAAGAAGTTATAAGGCTCTACGTAATATAAGATTGAAAATACGCAAGCTAGTAGCATTGCCCCAATAATAAGAGTAAAATGATATATTTTAGCGGTAGGCAAACCTAGCTTTACAGCTAACGTAATTTTACCAGCATTCGCATCGGATTGAATATCTCTCATGTTATTGAGGTTGAGAACACCTACACTTAAAAACCCTAAGGCTACTGCAGGAAGAACAACCACATGATTAACAGTATGTGTGTATAGCACATAACTACCAATGGTGCTTATAAGTCCGAAAAATATAAACACAAAAACATCACCAAGCGCTCTGTAGCCGTAAGGAGAATCTCCCATAGTGTAATTTAAAGCCGCATAAACCGATATACCGCCAAGAAATATAAAGAGGAGTAAAAACAAAAAATTAGTTGCGCCAAAAGCAGCCCAAATAAGACCAAGAGTTAATATTATAACGATTAAAACATTTAACTTAATAGCTTCAAGCATTTCTTCTGGCGTAATCTCACCACTTTGAATAGCACGAAGCGGTCCCACACGCTCATCATTATCCGTTCCTTTTAATCCATCACCATAATCGTTAGCTAAATTAGAAAGTACTTGGAGACTCACTGTT
Source organism: uncultured Flavobacteriaceae bacterium (assembly GCA_964388865.1). Classification (GTDB taxonomy): domain Bacteria; phylum Bacteroidota; class Bacteroidia; order Flavobacteriales; family Flavobacteriaceae; genus Winogradskyella. The sequence continues at coordinate 4,296 of CAYMDB010000175.1, read as the reverse complement.
GTGAGAATGGCCAAGATTAACACTAGGATATTAAAACGACCATTATAATGCGCAAAACAGGTTCCTAAAATAATACCAGATACAGAAAGTGGCAGCGTTCTCAATCGCATGGCCGATAGCCATGGTTTAATTTTCTTCATTTATGGATGTTTGGGGTTATGGAATCCATTGTTTTGGAAAATTAGGTTTCCTTTTTTCTAAGAAAGCATCTCTACCTTCTTTGGCTTCATCGGTCATGTAGGCTAGCCTTGTGGCTTCTCCTGCAAAAACTTGTTGCCCAACCATACCATCATCTGTAAGGTTCATAGCGAACTTTAGCATTTTTATAGAGGTAGGTGATTTTGCTAATATTTCTTGAGCCCATTCATAGGCTGTCGCTTCTAATGCTTCATGTGGAATAACGGCATTAACCATTCCCATATCATAAGCCTCCTGTGCAGAGTAATTTCTTCCTAAGAAAAATATTTCTCTTGCTCTTTTCTGGCCAACCATTTTTGCTAAGTATGCAGAGCCGTACCCTCCGTCAAAACTAGTAACATCGGCATCGGTTTGCTTAAAAATAGCGTGTTCTTTACTCGCTAAGGTTAAATCGCAAACCACATGTAAGCTATGACCGCCACCAACAGCCCAACCCGGTACAACGGCAATGACTACCTTAGGCATAAAACGAATAAGGCGTTGCACTTCTAAGATATTTAAACGATGGTAACCATCCTCACCAACATAGCCCTGATGCCCTCTCGCCTTTTGATCTCCACCAGAACAAAAACTCCAAATCCCATCTTTCGTAGAGGGACCCTCAGCACTTAAAAGCACAACACCAATATTGATATCTTCATTAGCGTCGTAAAAGGCATCGTATAATTCTGAAGTGGTTTTTGGCCTAAAGGCATTTCGTACATTTGGTCTATTAAAGGCTATTCGCGCTACTCCATTGCATTTAGAATAGGTAATGTCTTCGTAAGATTTAGCAGATTTCCAATCTATATGGCTCATTTTTATGACTGTTTGATGCACAAAAATAAGGAATTAATAACAATGCGTTAAACCTTATTTTTCTTTTGATTTCGTAAATTGTACACAATATATTTAGCCTTACATTTTTATACAATTATGATAAAAAGCCTTAACCCAAATCCTCTAAACTATACACATTATAAAGTTAAACTTGGTAATGTGCATCTTTTTAAAAACTATATAATTACAGAATTCGATGAAGGAGCCGATATTACCTTTGAAAATTTCACGGACCTTTCTAAAATTTTAAAAATTCACTTTAGGGATGAACCCTTTGGCTTTATTGCGAACCGGGTAAATTCTTATGCCTTAGATATCAATGAGGCGGAATTATATCATAAAACGTTTCCAAATCTAAAAGCTTATGCCGTTGTGGCCTACAAACCTTTAACGCATCATATTTTTGAGATAGAAAACCTATTTTTTAAGTTTAACAGGAAAGCATTCGATAATCTTGAAAATGCTATTGATTGGGTAAACAGTGAGTTAAAAATAAAGATGTAAACCTATTATTTAAGATAGATACCGTCTTCCTTAATATCAATTTGACGTTCTTTATAGAGCGAACCAATCGCCTTTTTAAAGCTCTTTTTACTCATTTGTAGTAAATCTTTAATTTGATCTGGGTCTGACTTATCATGAACAGGTAAAAAACCACCGCTGTCGTGTAATTCATTAAGAATATGTTCCGCATTTGGTTCTATATTTCTATACCCAATTTGGTTGAGAGAGATATCTAATTTGTTATCGTTTCTTACTTTTTTAACGATGCCTTTCAGTCGATCGCCCACACTGATGTCTTTATAAATATCATCTTTAAAGACCAAACCTAAATGGGTTTTGTTTACAATCACATTCATCCCTAGCTCCGAAGGGTGCGACACAATTAAATCCACTTCATCAAACTGAGCGACAGTTAATTCTTTATTGTCTAAAAACTGATTGGTTTTACTAGAAGCCACGAGGCGTTCTGTTTCTTCATCGAGATAGCAATACACCAAATACCAACCACCTGGTGTCATTTTAAACGTTTGCTCTTTAAACGGACAGAAGAGTTCTTTGACTAAACCCCAATCTAAAAAGGCTCCGAAATTAGTGACCTGATTACAACGCAAAAGTGCAAAATCACCCTTTTTAATATAAGGCTGATCTGTTGTTGCTACTGGGCGCTCTTCATTATCTAAATAGACAAATACTTCAATTTTGTCTCCAATTTCAAAAATCTTGGGCACATAGCGATTGGGAAGTAAAACTTCATTAGTATCCCCGTCACCTAAAAACAATCCTGGTTCTGTGTCTCTTAATATTTCGAGAGTATTGTATTCTCCTAACTTTATCATAAGACAAAGATATTGATATTAGTTCAAGAAAAAAGCGCTACAATTAAATAATCATAACGCTCTCTTTAGTTTCGAGTACTATTTATGCGTAAACAGACTCTTTTTTAAAGTGCTTAGTGAGAAGATAATACACAACAACTCTATATTTATTTCTATTAGATTGTCCGTAAGTATCAATTACAGAGGCAATAGCCCCGTCTAAATCAGCACTCTCGCTTAATCCTAGTTTTTTAATTAAAAAATTGTTTTTTACTGTAGCTAACTCTTTCTCATCAGAACCAGATACTGTTGCTGCATCTGCATTATAAATTGAAGGACCTAAACCAATAGTAACTTTTGTTAATAAATCCATATCTGGATTCACTCCGCATTTGTCTTTTAAATCTGCTGCGTACTTCGCAATTAAGTCGTCTCTTTTACTCATGTTATTGTTGTTAAAAATTAATTAATAGTTGGCTCAATATAAGTATAATTGACAAAATTTGAAAGCCTTAAAGCTACTTCTTAACAGAAATTTTACTTAACAAAATTAAAATACTCTAAAAGCACCTCATCGTTAATCCGTGAGGGAGTAAAAACCTCTAATAATTTCGGTTGATTCGAAGTTTCGTAAAAGGTTTCTAATGCTTTCTGAACAGAGCTATTGTCATTCGCAGTAACATAAGAAAACCCAAACATTTCACATAAGTGTTTCGCGTTGAGATGATGTTTTGTTTCAAAATACGTATCAAAATTATCGGTATTTTTATGTCCGGGAAGAATTCTAAAAATACCACCGCCCTCATTATTAATCACAATAATTCTAAATTTATTAGGAATATAAGTATTCCAAAGCGCGTTGCTATCATAGAAAAAACTTAAATCTCCTGTAATAAACGTAGTACGTTTTGTAGACGCCACTGCAGCACCAATTGCAGTGCTCGTGCTCCCATCAATCCCACTTGTACCTCTATTACAAAATACGTCTATACTATTTGGCATTTGAAACAATTGTGTATATCGGATTGCAGAGCTATTGCCTACTTGCAGTTGACTTTGTTCTGGAATGCTATTCAAAATAGAACTAAACACAGAAAAGTCAGAAAACGGGATAATTTTAAGATACTCGTCGTGTAATTTACGTCGCTTTTGTCGCACCTCTAACCACGTCAATTTGTAATCGCTTTTGGTGTGATGGGTTACTCTCGGAAGAAATTCGCTCAAAAAGGTGTTAGGCGAGAGTTTGATATGCTTAACCAGACAAAAAAAGGTGTCGTTAGCGCCGAATAAACTCACATGCCAATGATGTTCTGGTTTGTACTTTCTCAAAAACGCTTTAATCTTTTTAGACACAATTAAACCTCCAAAGGTCAACACAATATCAGGTTGAAGCTTTTTAAACGCATCGGCATCTAAAGGAGATATCATCTTATCGATTCCTGGGAAAAAATCTTGATGATGGACATTAGAAGTTGTTTCCGTAAAAACTAAAATACTATCATCATCAGCTAACTCTTGAATCCATTTTTCTTCGATGCTATTGGGTTGTAAAACCCCTATTAAAATAAGTTTTCTTTTGGCGTGATGCCAGATATCTACTAAACTTTTAATCTCAAAATCATCAATTTTTTCGACTCTGCTTTTCTGTTTAAAACGTTGTAGATTAATGCTAGGCTCATCTATAATATCGTACAGAGGTTCGTCAAATGGACAGTTAATATGAACTGGGCCAGACTTAAATTCTGCAATAGTAAGGGCGTCATTAATTTCAGATTCATTATGCGTTTGAATATCTTTCTGTAAGCCTAAAAAGCGCTCGAGTTTGTTTTCGAGATTTTTAAACATGGGAATATCCTCTTCAGATGACAGTTTATATTCATCTCTTAAATCTAATTTTAGGTTGGCGCTATACAGCACATGCTCACCGTAGACATTCTTTTGTTTTATGGTCTGTCCGTCT
>CAYMDB010000174.1:0-6669 GCA_964388865.1 uncultured Flavobacteriaceae bacterium | reverse complement strand
AACTCAGAATCGTAACAAATTAATATTCCTATTCTACCACAATCAGTTTCAAAGGTCTGTAACTTATTTCCTTTTTGCATACCCCAAACTTTAGCTTCGTCTGGAGTAACATGAATTTTCTCATAGCGTTCTAAACTGCCATCTCTTCGGCATAAATAGCCCACATTATAGAGCACATCGTCTACCACTTCTGGCATGCTACCCGTAATAATATTGATGTTATACGAAATAGAAAGTTGTTGCATCTGCTTTACAATTCGCGATGTAAACTTCGCAAGTTCTCGTATGGCATCTGGCTCGTGCATATGATTGAACTCTGCCATTAAAGGCGCATTGAAGAATTCTGGTAGTACCGCAAAATCCGATCGATATGTTGCGACACTATCAATAAAGTACTCAACTTGTTGCATGAGATCCTTTAAACCAGGATAAGAACGCATTTGCCATTGAATTAAGCCTAATCGAACAATGGTTTTTACAGTACTAGCCTCTTTGTTTGGTTTGGTATAATAAATATTATCCCATTCCATTAAAACCGCATATTCATTAGATTGCGTATCACCTTCAAGATAGCCCTTTAGAATTCTTACGGGGTGAAAATCGTTAGAAATCTGAAAGTTTAAAACCGGATCGTGTATTTCTTTATGCTTGACTTTTTCAATGTATTGTTTTGGAGTTAACTCGTGCTTATACTGATGGTAATTTGGCATTCTGCCACCAAAAACAATACCTTTAAGATTTAAGTTTTCGCAGAGCTCTTTTCTGTAATCGTATAAACGTCTTCCAAGTCGTAAACCTCTGTATTCAGGTTTAATAAAGACATCTATTCCATATAAAACATCACCTTCAGTGCTGTGATTTTCAAAACGATCGCCTTCAATGATATCGGCATAGGTATGATAATCTTCTATTTCATCGTAATCTACAACTAAAGACATTGCACAACCAGCAATATTCCCATCAACTTTTATTACCACTTGGCCTTGTGGAAAAATGGAAGTTAAGCGTTCTATGTGTTGCTTTTTCCAGTACGAGTCTAAAACACCACTGTAGGATTGCAGTGTTGCAGACTTTAACTCTTCAAAATCATCAGCCGTTAAATATGTTAATTCTATATTTTCTATCTTGTGGTCTTCCATTACAGGTCTAGTAGGTAAGCAAAAATTAAAGGTGCTACAATTGTGGCATCACTTTCTATTATAAATTTAGGGGTATTAATATCTAATTTTCCCCAGGTAATTTTTTCATTTGGTACGGCACCAGAATAGGATCCGTAGCTAGTGGTAGAGTCACTAATTTGACAAAAGTAACTCCAAAATGGTGTATTTGTCCGCTCCATATCTTGGTAAAGCATTGGCACAACACAGATAGGAAAATCGCCAGCAATACCCCCTCCAATTTGGAAGAATCCTATGCCATTTTTAGAATTTTCGGTGTACCAATCGGCTAAGAATGTCATATATTCAATCCCCGATTTCATGGTGCTTGCTTTTAGTTCCCCTTTAAGAACGTAACTCGCAAAGATATTACCCATGGTGCTATCTTCCCAGCCTGGGCAAATAATAGGTAAGTTCTTTTCTGCCGCAGCATACATCCAAGAATCTTTCAAGTCTATTTCGTAATGTTCTTCTAAGACACCAGATAATAATAACTTATACATATACTCATGGGGTAAATAGCGTTCGCCTTTCGCTTCTGCATCCTTCCATATTTTTGCAATATGTTCTTGTATACGTCTAAACGCCTCTTCCTCTGGAATACAAGTATCCGTAACCCGATTAAGTCCTTTTTCTAAAAGATCCCATTCGTCTTGCGGTGTTAAATCTCTGTAATTCGGTACGCGTTTGTAATGACTATGCGCTACTAAATTCATGATATCCTCTTCTAAATTCGCACCGGTACACGAAATGATTTGCACCTTATCTTGACGAATTATTTCGGCAAAAATCTTTCCTAATTCGGCAGTACTCATGGCACCTGCCAAAGAAACTAACATTTTAGCACCCGAATTTAGTTGTGCCTCATAACCTTTAGCGGCATCAACTAAAGCCGCAGCATTAAAGTGTAAATAATACTTTTCTATAAATTGTGAAATTTGTCCTTTACTAGTAGTCATCGTCATTATTGAATTTTGAAATTTTATTTGAACCATTGGAACCATCATTGAAATTACTCTCAAAATCGTCTTCGGCATTTTCATTTTGAAACTTATAGCTCAACATTTTGTAATATAATTTGGCGGCTAAAAAGTCTGAAGATTTATCGTTTTTATTTGGACAAAGTTCTACAATATCAAAACCAACGACATTCTTTTCTTCAAACACTTGTTTTAAGAATTCAAGGGTTTCGTACCAAAACAAACCCCCTGGCTCTGGTGTACCCGTACTTGGCATTATTGAAGGATCAAGCGCATCTAAGTCGAAAGTAATAAACACATTATCGGTCATCTGATCGATTGCGGAATCCATCCAGTTGTCATCAACAGCCATTTCGTGAGCAAAATAAGTTTTTTCCTCGTCCATGACGGTTTTTTCAATCGCATCCATAGAACGAATACCAACTTGAATTAAGTTCGTCGTCTGGCTGGCTTCATAAACTGCACAGGCATGGTTACATTTAGAACCTTCGTAGCTTTCACGCAAATCTGCATGCGCATCAATTTGTAGCACAGTGAGGTCTTCAAACATTTCATTAAAGGCTCTAATAGAACCAATAGAAATAGAATGCTCACCCCCAAATAAGGTTACGAACTTGTTCTTTTTAATATATTTTTTGGTGATTTGATGCACCTCATCTACTATCGCTTCTGGCGAGGCATTTTCGGTAATAGGTTGCGCCAAAAACACACCTTGTTTATACACTTCAGAATCTGTTTCTATATCGTAGACCTCCATATTTTCTGAAGCCTCTAAAAAGGCATCAGGTCCTTTATCGGCTCCTTTTTGCCATGTACTTGTACCATCATAAGGCACAGGAATTAATACAATTTTAGACGTATCTAATTTTGAATTCTCTTCTGGAATACCAGCGTACGTTTTAGTTTTCATTTGTAAAAATTATAGGTTTTTATCGGTAAAATGTAATTCGCCATTGCTAGCCTTTGCTTTTTTCGAATTTGATTTTGGGCCCTCGTCGTTATAGCCCAATATTTTAAGTAAGTCTTCACTTTTTTGTTGTTCGCTAAATAGTTTTTTAGACAACTTACCCTTCTTATCCCTTTGAATAAGAATATGTTTTGGAGACGGAATTAAACAGTGTTGTAAACCACCAAATCCTCCAATGGTCTCCTGGTAAGCACCGGTATTAAAAAAGCCAATGTAAAGCGGTTTATCTTTATTATATTTTGGTAAATAAATGGCGTTTATATGTTGTTCGCTGTTGTAATAATCATCGCTATCGCAAGTTAAGCCACCGAGTAAAACACGCTCATAACTCTCGTGCCAACGGTTAATTGGTAACATGATAAAACGTTTATTAATCGCCCAAGTATCTGGCAAGGTAGTAATGAAAGATGAATTAATCATGTTCCATTTCTCTCTGTCGTTTTGCTGTTTTTGGTACAATACTTTATAAATCGCACCACCACTTTCACCTACGGTAAAACTTCCAAATTCTGTAAAAATATGAGGAGTCTCTACCTCTTCCTCGTCACAAACCATTTTAATTTGATTTACAATTTCCTCTACCATATATTGGTAGTCGAAATCGAAAGCCAATGAGTTTTTAATAGGAAAACCTCCGCCTATATTTAAACTATCTAAGGTTGGACAGATTCTCTTTAATGCGATATAAACTTTAAGACATTTTGATAATTCGTTCCAGTAATAGGCATTATCTCTTATACCCGTGTTTATAAAAAAGTGAAGCATCTTTAACTCCACCTTTTTGTTGGTTTGAATTTGGTTTTTGTAAAAAGGAACAATATTCCTATACCCGATTCCTAGTCTTGAGGTATAAAATTCAAATTTTGGTTCTTCTTCTGAAGCAATTCGAATACCTACTTTAAATTTGCCCTTAATCTCTTGTGAGAGTAATTCTATTTCTTCGTAATTATCAATAATCGGAATACAGTTTTTATGACCCCCATTAATGAGCTCTGCTATATTAGAAACGTACTGTTCGCGCTTAAATCCGTTGCAAAGCACAAAATTATCCTTTGTTATTTTGCCTTGTGCTTTGAGACTTTTCACAATATCAATATCAAAAGCCGAAGAAGTTTCAATATGAATGTCATTGGTCAATGCTTCATCGAGAACATGCTTAAAATGTGAGCTTTTAGTGCAATAACAGTAGTGATATTTACCTTTATAATCATATTTTTTAAAAGCACCAGCAAACCATTTTTTTGCGCGTTGAATATTATTTGAAATTTGAGGTAGATAGGTAAATTTCAAAGGTGCACCGTACTCTTCAATTAATTTCATGAGATCAATTCCATGAAATTCTAAGGTTTTATCCTCTAATGCGAATTCATCTTGAGGAAAGTGAAAGGATTGATCTATAAGATCAATGTATTTTGTATTCATTCTGTAAATTTATGTTGACAAACGTAAGTTAATGAAATATGAGCGAAATAAAAGTTAACCTTAGGTTATTTCAAACTTGTATCTGATTTTGTGTCGTAGGAACAAAACCATAATTATGCTGGCTTTCAGCGATTGTAGTGGAGGAAGTTAGCTCTAAAATTCGGTTACTTATCTTATAAGCAGTTTTTGAATATGACTTCCAAATTTTCAAAAACCCGAATGTAAAAACACATTTCAATTGTTTACTCAAACATCACAAAATTAGTGTATTTTTTAATACACAACTATTTTTTGGTTTTTTTTCTGAAAAGTTTTTTGGTTGATGATTTTGAGATTATCGTATTGATTTACTGTATATTATTTTCTTTGAATAACAACCTTTATAAGCAAATTTGAAATTGAAGTTAATCTTTTAATTTAGTGAAAATGAATATTGAAAATTCTGTTGTTACCAGAGGCATTTTATTAGAAAAACGATAAACAAAGAAGTTAAATATTATTGAAGAAATTTTAGACCCTAAAAACTACGTTTATCCGAGGTGATTGTTGATTGCTAGTGCGGACTTCATCTCAAGTTTTTGTATCTTTAAAGACCGAAGAAAAATGCAAAAAGTTGACTACATTAAAAGCCTTCTTTTCTTAGTGCTTAAAGTCAGCTTGCAGGCTTAAAACAAAAGACCACAACCATGAGAATCGTCTTTATAATACTTGTTGTACTTCATGGACTTATACATTTACTAGGATTTGTTAAAGCATTTGGCTTTATCGATATCAAAGCGCTCTCGCTTCCCATCTTAAAACCAATAGGAATTGTATGGTTTATGGTGACGGTTTTATTCCTTATTTATAGTATACTAAACGTTATTCATTTTAAACTGTCTTGGCTCTTTGGGATTATTGCTGTAATCACCTCCCAAATACTCGTATTTTACTATTGGAAGGACGCCAAATTCGCCACTATCCCTAATATCATTATTCTTTGTGTTGCTTTAGTGAATTTAGGTTCTTATATATTACACACTGAATTTACAAATTGTGTCGACCACGATTTTTCAAAAAATAATAAGCTCCCAACTGATGTATTAACTGAAACTGATATGGCTCATTTACCTAAAATGGTGCAAGAGTACCTTTATTACACTAAATCTGTTGGACAACCAAAAGTGAAAAATTTTAAAGCTGAATTCAATGGTCGAATGCGTTCTAAACCCGACGAAGACAATATGAAGCTCAAGTCGGTTCAATATAACTTTTATGAGAACCCCTCGCGCTATTTTTTTATGACAGCAAGTAAAATGGGTTTGCCTGCAACAGGTTTACATCTTTACCAAAACGAAACTGCAACGTTTGAAGTTAAGCTTTTAAACTGGTTTAAGGTTGTGGATGCTAAGGGAGCTAAAATGAATCAGGCTGAAACGGTTACAATTCTAAACGATATGTGTTTTATCGCCCCTGCCACCCTAATTGACAAAAGAATATCTTGGGAAGCCATAAACGAAACTACTGTAAAAGCAAGTTTTAAGAATGGAAGCATTAGCATAAGTGCCATGTTGTATTTTGATAAAAAAGGCAAACTTATTAACTTCATTAGCAACGATCGTTTCGATACAGATGGTAAAACCTACAACAGTTATCCTTGGGCAACTCCTGTTGAAGACTATCAAATGCTAAACGGTTATTTTTTACCGAGCAAGGCAAAACTCATTTATCAGAGACCTGATGGAGAGTTCACCTATGGTGAGTTAGACTATAAAAATGTTCAATATAATTTGAGTCGTATTGAAGATTAAAACCTCATTTATGATTTTAATAACACCCTAAGATTGCTTTTCCCGTAACCACAACTATGCTCTCTATACTAGCAGAATCATTCGCCTTTATTATGCGTCATTGAAGTAGTTTCTTAGAAGTCTTCGAGTTGTTTCAATCGTCATCCGTTAGAATCATTTTCAAGAATGCTAAATCGACGCTCTAGAATTATATTTTCTCCAATTATCTTTCAGAATTTCCATATGTAAATCCTACAAGGTCTTTCTAAGATTTTGTAAATCCTTTCATTACGGTTTAGTGAACTTTACATCATAATAATTAATCATTGTTGTCCGCTAAAATTACAAAATTAAAAGATAGTACTTCTTAAGCC
>CAYMDB010000173.1:0-6710 GCA_964388865.1 uncultured Flavobacteriaceae bacterium | reverse complement strand
TTTAAACGGCCTAAACCTTCAAACGTATGTAATTCTTTAATTCTATTTTTAACGATAGAGCCATCTCTTTTAACCAAAGAAATTTGCTGACCCACTTTTAACTCTCCTCGTGTTAAACGACCAATTGCAATACGACCTGTAAAAGATGAGAAATCTAAAGAGGTGATTAACATCTGAGTGTTCCCTATTGGTAATTTTGGCGCAGGAATGTGCTCAATAACCATATCTAATAATGGCTCAATATTTTCAGTTTCATCTTTCCAATCGTCACTCATCCAGTTGTTCTTTGCAGAACCGTAAACTGTAGGGAAATCTAATTGCCATTCTTCTGCACCCAACTCATACATTAAGTCGAAAACTTTCTCATGAACCTCGTCTGGAGTACAGTTTTCTTTATCAACTTTGTTAATGACTACACAGGGTTTTAAACCCAAGTCAATAGCTTTTTGCAATACAAAACGGGTTTGTGGCATTGGGCCTTCAAAAGCATCAACCAATAGTAAAACACCATCGGCCATGTTTAAAACACGTTCTACTTCACCACCAAAATCGGCGTGACCAGGGGTATCAATGATATTAATCTTAGTATCTTTATAAACAACAGAAACGTTTTTTGAGGTAATGGTAATACCGCGTTCACGTTCTAAATCATTATTATCTAGAATTAAGTCGCCAGTGTTTTCGTTATCCCGAAACAAATGACAGTGGTACATAATTTTATCAACCAAAGTCGTTTTACCGTGGTCAACGTGTGCAATAATTGCAATATTTTTAATCTTAGCCATAACTAATGCTGATTTTAAGCGCGCAAAGGTACGTCTTATTCTCCTCATTCCGTTAATTATATGTTATAATTTAATTGAGACTTAATTTTGAGGTAATCCATCACTTAATAATCTGATTTTAAATAAAAAAGCCTTGAAGAAAGAGGCTGACTATTTAGACCATTTGAAAGAAAATCCTAAGTCATAAAACAGTCTTTAATTTTGAAAACAGAGGCAATCTTATAAAGCATATACCAAAAGTGCATATTAAAATAAAACGGAGATAAATGCTATCTTTGCAATTCAACTTTTAAGTCCTTTACTTTGATAACAATTCCAAAATTAAAACACACCGACGCTAATAATTTCTTTTTACTCTGTGGCCCATGTGCTATTGAAGGTGAAGATATGGCACTTCGAATTGCTGAAAGCGTGGTAAACATCACCGATAAACTTAAAATTCCTTACGTTTTTAAAGGCAGTTTTAAAAAAGCGAATCGAAGTAGAATTGATAGTTTTACAGGTATTGGAAACGAAAAAGCTCTGAAGATTTTAAGAAAAGTTTCTGAAACCTTTGATATACCAACAGTAACCGATATTCACGAAGGCTCTGATGCTGCGATGGCTGCGGAATATGTGGATGTTTTACAAATTCCTGCGTTCTTAGTACGTCAAACCGATTTAGTAGTTGCTGCTGCCGAAACCGGCAAAGTGGTCAACTTGAAAAAAGGACAGTTTATGAGTCCGGAATCCATGAAACACGCCGTTCAAAAGGTAAAAGACGCTGGGAACGAAAAGGCATGGATCACAGATCGCGGTACCATGTTTGGTTATCAGGATATGATTGTCGATTTTAGAGGCATCCCAACCATGCGTCAATATGCACCAACTATTCTAGATGTGACTCACTCGTTGCAACAGCCCAATCAAAGTATAGGTGTTACAGGAGGACGACCAGATATGATTGAAACCATAGCCAGAGCCGGTATCGTAAATAATGTTGATGGCTTATTTATTGAAACCCATTTTGATCCTGCAAACGCGAAAAGCGATGGTGCTAATATGCTGCATTTAGATAATTTGGATGCCTTATTAACGAATTTAGTAGCCATTAGAACGACCATCAATAGCTTAAAATAAAGCGAGTTCCATTTAAAAACAATCTAATAGTGAAAGCTAATCTCTCTTTTAATGAGGGCTGTCATCTTTAGCGAAGTCGAAATATTGTTAAAATCGAGCGTTTAAAAGGGTTTCGACTGCGCTCAACCTGACATAAAAGTATAAGGATTTTGTTTATAATTAAATACGTTCTTAATTATATCAAACTCACGTTAAATTAGAATTACCACAAATTTGAACACTACCATAGAAATTAGACCAGCCACTTTAAAAGATTTACCTGAAATTACTTCAATTTTTAGGAATACCATGCTTCTTATCAACGCCAAGGATTATTCTGAAAAGCAAATAAAAGGTATGGCTTCTGCTGCTGATGATACTGAAATTTGGACCGAGCGCATCAATTCACTCTATTTTATTGTTGCTGAAATTAAGAGCGTAATCGTCGGTTTTGCCTATTTAAAAAATGGAAATCATTTCGATGGCTTATTTGTTCATAAGGATTTCCAACGTCAAGGCATTGGTTCAAAATTAGTACGGATTATCGAATCGCAGGTCATGATGCACGAATTTGAAGTCATTAAATCAGATGTTAGTATTACTGCCCTACCTTTCTTTGACAATAAGTATTATGAGGTTATTAAAAAGCAAAAGAAGAGTTTTAAAGGCTTGGTTTTTGAGAATTATCTTGTAGAGAAAGTGTTGTGATTTTTCTCGCAAAGTCGCAAAGCTGCTGAGCTCCTGAGCAAAAAAAAGAAATACTTGATCTTTTTCTACAACTAAAAGTAAGGTTTAAAAAAATTAACTGCGCTTATAAAACCCCTTGTCTTTTCGGGATTATAAGTCCTTAAGTCTTGAAATAAAAATTTATGTTTTCGAAGGATATTGAAGTCCAAAGTAAATTTTAAGGATTAAGAATGTCTGTTCTTATCCTGAATTGTTCTCATAATTTTCGTAGCCCGCTTTCGCGTTAACATGCGCGGTAAAATGGACAAAAATTTATTAAAAAGTCCAGGAATGGCAACGGTAGTTCCCCGGTGCATAGCTTTATAACCATACGTCGCAACTTTTTTAGGACAAGCCATATTAAATCCTATTTTATTGTCCTCGCAATCTTCTGAGACCACATGCTGAAATGCTGTTTTTGTAGGTCCGGGGCACAATACCGTAACGCTAACTCCCGTTCCTATCAATTCATTTGCAATGGCTTGGGAAAATGACAAAAGATAAGCTTTAGAGGCGTAATACAGTGCCATCATAGGTCCAGGTTGAAAGGCTGCCAGCGAAGAAACATTTAAGATTTTACCCGAACCACGAGCCATCATATCTGGCAATAGTAACTTTATCAACTGAGTTGTTGTCAACACGTGCAGATGCAACATTTGCGACTCACGCTTCCAATCAGTTTCACAAAATAAGCCAAACACTCCAAAGCCAGCATTATTTATAAGAACATCAATGGGGATGTGACGTGTTTCGTTATAAACCTCTTCAGCGATATCAATACCACTTAAATCTTTGACCAATATGGTAATTTCAATCTGATGATTTTTCAGGATTTGGATTTTGGCAGCTTCTAGTTTTTCAGAATCGATATCTAATAAAATAAGATTATAAGCATCCTTAGCTAAAAGTAAAGCCAACTCAAACCCTAATCCTGAGGCTGCTCCTGTTACTAACGCTGTTTTAGTCACTTTGGTTTCCATCGACAAAATCTTGTAAATAACTAAATCGCTTCGTAAGCTTTCCGTTTGCAGTAATTTTTGCGCGTTTTAAAACACCGTTGGCATCGGTATTAAAAAAGGCAGGTAATACGTGCTCTAAAAAGGTTTCGCCAAAACCTTCACTAGCGTCTTTTGGTAATTCGCAAGGCAAATTATCTACCGCCATAACCGTAATAGCTCCTTTGGCGTCAAAAGCCACTTCTTTTTCAGTTTTGGGATCATAACCATAAAAAGGCTTTGCTATGGTTGAAGGGCGGATAGTACTCGCCACAGGACCATCAATATCACAAGAAATATCTGCTACTAGATTTATTCTAAAGTCGGGATGTTTCGCATCGTCACGCGTGAACAAATAAGGTGCATTATTTCCGTAAAAATGACCTGCTATAAAATAATCGGTTTGTTTAGCGTAGGGCATAAAATTACTTTCGTAATCTGCAGGATTCTTATAAAATTCAAATTTATCACCCACTTTACCATCGGTGCGTTTGGCATATTCCATCACATCAACCATACAATATACAGGTTCTGTAAATTCTGATGTTAAGTACAAGGCATCACTCACCTGCTTAATGCCCAAATGATCTAATATTTCCTTCGCACCATGAGCAACTTTGCCTGTTCCAGATAGTAAAATTTTAATCTTAGGAATACTTATTTTATCTAATTCTAACTTTACAGCCTCTAAGTCTGCAAGGGTTTCAACCTTTGGTAAATCGTATAAACCATCTCTTCGTCCTAAAGCTCTAAACCCGTTATATGCACCAACTAAGCCCGCGTAGCGACCAAAACCAATGAGACGCATATTATTTTTACGAACAATGGTTTCATGATCGTACATTTCAATATGCTTTTGGAGCATTGCGATTAAAAGCGCTCTATTATAAGGTTGCTTTTTTATGGTGTGCGAAAAGAAGAAATACTTTTTATTTGGAATTAAATGGGAAATGGGCACTTCCTTTACACCTATTAAAACATCGGCATCAGACACATCGTCTGTAACCTGAAACCCTAATTTAGCATAGGCCTCATCAGGAAAAACTCTAATACTTGAAGATTCTACCACAAACTCCGCATCCGGAAACTGAGCTCTAGCTTGGGCTAAAGTTTCGGGTGAAAACACCACGCGTCTGTCGGGCGGATTTTTACGTTCTTTTATAATGGCAAATTTCATAATGTTCGAATTTTATAACCTGACAAAACTGTCAGGTTTAGGCTATGGAATAATATTTGCACGAATGTAAAAGGAATTATGAGCTTGCACAACTTTTTTTGTATGTTTGCAAACTGCGTTAGGGATTGAGCAAATTGTTTGAGTTCTTTTTTTGATTTTTTCATCAAAAAAAAGCGAGTTGCGAAAGCCTGACCATTTGCAGCCTAAGCTGTAAATGGGAACGCTCATAGTATTTTAATTATCATTTATAAAGGTTCTGCTTTTGCAGGATATATTGGGGTCGACTGGTTTTGACAGCGAGATTAATGAAATGGTAAGCACGCCGTGTAATGGTTTTGAAACACGTAAAAGGCTAGACCAAATTTTTAAACGGCGAGAATAACTACGCTTTAGCTGCGTAATCTGAATTACAGTAAGATTGTGCTAGTTCCTACTAGGTAGGAAGGCTAAATGTCTCTAGAAAGCCTTAGTTGGTGGCGTTCTTTTTTGAGGCATCGTAAAAATTAACTAAGATCGTGCAGCGCTTTGATGCACTTTCGAGATTAAGAAGCTAAGTTGTAAGTGGGTTGTCTTTAGCCAGCTTACAATCGAAAAAACAAGAAAAGAATAAGCGTGTAGAAAGCCCTTTGGTTACTCGTTTGGACGAGAGTTCGATTCTCTCCGACTCCACAATTAAGCGCAACATTGTTGCGATTTTAAACATAAGAAGCTCAACAAGTTCTACTTGATTGAGCTTTGTTGTTTAAAAGCGTTTGGGCTGAAAGCTCAAAAAGTTGCATTTACAGGATAGGAGTGAATGTGAACAACGTAGTTAACCTCTCCGGCTCCACAATTAAGCCTATAATAAATTGATTTATAGGCTTTTAATTTTATAGGTGACAGTTTAGAATGCAATAAAAGTTACTTTTAATGATGATAACAATTGTCATCAGCTAATCACTTTAAAAACCAAACTTACTTATTTTTCTTTATCGATAGTTTATTGTTTTATTGAACAAATTCGGTTTACATACTTCAATCAGCTGATTTAAAACAATAAATGTTTCTTAGAAGAACTTCTCCAACCTGCCTGGTTTTCATAGTCTACAAAGAAAATTTTTAAATCTGCTTGATTTTCGTATTCCACGAAAAAGATTTTCTTTTCAGCTTGATTAGCATACTCCGTAAAAAACCATTTTCCATCATTTTTCCCTGCTTGATTTTCATGTTTTACTTTAAACACCTTTAAATCTGCCTGATTTTCATATTTTACAACAAAAACCTTCAAATCCGCTTGATTTTGGTAATCCACTGTAAATATTTTTTGTGCATTTGTCTTATTGAAAGCAAAAAATACAATAGCTAAAAACAATACTCCTTTCATAATTTTTTCTTTTAATTCCCCATCTTCTATAGATATTTACGTTTTTTAGATTTCTATGCGATGTGATTTAATAACCTTGTTTTTCGTCCTTATATTTTAAGTATTTATCCCATTCCTCCGTAGGACAACTAGGCAAAGACTACTTACAGAAAATAAATTTAGTGAGTATTTATTTTACGCTATTGGAGAAATAATTCTTGTAGTTATCGGTATTGTAATAGCACTTCAAATTAACAATTCAAATAACACCAAGATAAAAAAAGCAAAAGAAATCAAATACTTAACAACTATTAAAATTGACCTTAATAAGGACATTGAAAGTCTTAACTACAATAGTAAATTTAGAAAAAAAAGTCTAGAGGAACCCAAAAAATAGTAGAACAAATAAACGGTTCGCCAATTGAGGAACTTGGAACATGAAAAATCAAAAAAGAACAACACCTTTTAAAATTACTTGCTTATGTGAGTCTACTTGCCAAACTTCTTTCGAATTTTACTATTCAGGTTTTTTTACTAAATTTACATTTGTGGCAACTGTACCAGTAGAGAACATTTAAAAACCTTTG
>CAYMDB010000172.1:0-6725 GCA_964388865.1 uncultured Flavobacteriaceae bacterium | reverse complement strand
ATAAAATCGTCGCGATGTAGCATCCAGCAGGGAGACGGAATAACACATTCTTTGTAAATTTCAGAATAATTGCTTCCAGTCTTGGTTAATTTGTTAAGCCAACGCTCGTAGCGTGCATAGCCATCACTAACGCCATCGGCTCTAAAATAGTTGACTTGCCCCACGGCAAGATGCTTTGTGCCGTGTTTTTCAAGGCTGGCAATCATCAATTCCAATCGATTAGACGTCATTAAATCATCACTATCCATTCGGGTTATATATGTGCCTTTGCTTAAGCTTAATGCCTGTTGAAGCGCTGCAATTATGCCGGTACCTTTATTTTTGTTAACTTTAATTCTAGAATCCGTATTAGCAAACGCGTTAACGATTTCAAAAGAAGAATCCGTTGAATGATCATCGATAAAAATAGCTTCCCAATTTGTATAACTTTGGTTCAGGATGGATTGGATACATTCAGCAATGAAGGTCTCGGTATTTTTAAAAGGAACAATGATGCTAATTAGAGCGTGTTGCATGCTGCTAAGATAAGAATCCTCTTTTTAACAAAACCTTTTCATTACTATTAGTAACAGATTGTAGTTTTGTGCGTCTAGTAAAAAAACAAAATTTTAGAACATGAAGAATTATTTAGCCATTCTTGGTTTGAGTATTATTTTAATGGGCTGTGGTTCAGCGAAACCAACCCTTAGTGATTTAGCAGTTAGCAATCCAATTGAAACTAGCCTAGACTTATCGGCTGTTGTTGAAGATAAAGTGCCAGTGACCATTAATCCAGGTCGCTTCACCACTGAAACCGCGACTTACAGGTTACCAAGAGTTGTACAAGGCACCTATTCTGTGAGTGATTTCGGAACCTATATAGACGATTTTAAAGCGATTGATTACGACGGTAACGAATTAGCAGTAACTAGGGTAGATATTAACACCTGGACTATAACTGATGCCAAGAAATTAGATAAGATTCAATATTATGTTAACGATACGTTTGATATAGAAGTCAAAGGTGGTATTGGTGGTGAGCAACCTTTTTCGCCAGCAGGTACCAATATTGAAGCCGATAATTTTGTTTTAAATCTTCACGGATTTATAGGTTATTTTGATGCTTTAAAAAACAATCAATACACATTAGATATTACGGCTCCTGCAACATTTGTGAGGTCTTCAGCCTTAGAAAATAAGGGAATGAAGTCTAGTGCAGATGGAAAATCTATAACCAGTAGTTATTTTGCACAGCGTTATTTCGATATCACAGACAATCCAATGATGTATGGAAAGTTAGATGTTGAAGAATTTATGGTTGGTGACATTAAAATTGTACTCAGTGTTTATTCCCCAAACCAAGTGCACACTGCCGCTAGTCAGAAAGAGACGTTATTTAAAATGATGCAGGCACAAAAGGCGTATTTAGGCGCTATTAATAGTACACCACGATACGATATTTTCTTGTATTTATCTGAGGGTACTGAGAACGATGCCAAGGGTATGGGTGCTCTAGAACACCATACCTCTACAGTGGTAGTTTTAGCGGAAGCTTCATCCAAAGAAGGTCTGGCGGCATCGTTGACAGATATCGTAGCCCACGAGTTTTTTCATATTGTCACTCCTTTATCGGTACATTCTGAAGATGTGCATTATTTTGATTATTACCAACCAACATTTTCCAAACATTTATGGATGTATGAAGGAGTAACAGAATACTTTGCGCAGCATTTTCAAGTGTATGAAGGTTTAGAAGAACAAGACCAATTTTATAACACCATTATGCAAAAAATAGGGCTTTCTAAGCGGTGGGATGACGCTATGAGTTTTACCATTATGAGTGAAAATATATTAGATGAGCCTTACGCCTCTAATTATTACAATGTGTACATGAAAGGCGCTTTAATAGGGATGTGTGTTGATATTTTAATGCGTAAAGAAAGCGATGGTAATAGAAGTATGATGTCACTTATGAAGGAATTGTCTGCAAAATACGGTAAAAACAAGCCATTTAATGACGATACACTGATAGAAGAAATTACAGCAATGACGTATCCAAGTGTTGGTGAATTTTTAAAGACCCATGTGGAAGGCGATGTGCCAATTAATTATAATGAGTTTTTTGAAATGGTCGGTTTAACCATGGGCGAAAAAGAGATTGAAACGAATTATATTTTTGCAGGTGGACAAAATATTATTTTTGATGCCGACCAAGAAAAAGGAGAAATCTTTTTCTCACCAATGGCTCTGAAAAATTCATTTTGGGCATCCCAAGGAATTCAGGCTGGCGATGTGATTAAGAAAGTAAATGGAGCTGATTTAACCTTAGCGAGTGCTCAGCAAGTAGTTGGTGGCATGTTTGCGTGGCAAGTAGGTCAGGAAATTACTATGGATTTAGAACGCGATGGCGAGGCTATAGCCATTAAGGCTATCTTAACCAAAGCTACAGCGGCAGACGAAACTCTAGTTGAAGACGAAACTGCAACAGAGGCACAAAAAGCATTAAGAGCTGCATGGTTGAAGGGTTAACAATCCATTAAAAACGACATCTAAAAAAAAGGCTTTCTTAATGGGAAGCCTTTTTGTTTTATGTTGAAATTCGATTTATAAATTAATTATGGTTTGGATAGCTCAATGTATTTTGTAGATTAGAGATACCTAATTCATTTTACATAGGAATTGTTTAATTCTTGATGTTTATGCTCAATGTTTGCCATCTTAATCTCGTTTCAGGATCTATAAGAGTCTAGCGTAAAAAAAAGCTTCAAGATGCTAAGTTCTCCCGAAGCCTCCGGATAGCAATACGCATCATTAATGTTTACGGTAACAAAATCACCAATTAAAACCCCACTCAAATTTTATACAAATGCGGTCGTAAAATCTTCTGAATATCACTATTATCTTTTTGAGGAATAAGAAAAGCCTGTAAGTCATCTAGGTGGCTAATGGATTCTGACTTGTCAATAAAACCATAACCGAGATACGCTCCATTTTTAATCATCACAAAAGCCTCTTCGTGCGTATAGCGTCCTTTTTCTTTGATGATAAGGTCGTTCTTCTGATTCGAAATAGCATGTAGGGCTTCTAGTACACGATTATTATAGGCTTCCACCGATTCCTCATCTCTACAAATGCCTTTGCAATTGGTAATGCTGTAATGCGAGCATTCAGTAACGGCCTCTTGTAGGTGACAATATTTCGGACATAAATTATAATTAGTGCAAATCTTTTCGAGATAAAGGCGCAACGCTCTTAGGCTGAAAAAGGTTCGAATAGGATTCGGTACCAAACGGCCTTTATTACTGGCCAAATGCAACACGCCTTTCCGATCTTGGTATGAAAATAGGGCGTAAGATTGAATGGTACGTTTGGTAACGCGATTATACAAAGGAAAGTGATGCTTAATAGCCGCATCTTCCATAAGCAGCGCCACTAATTCACTACCTGAAATTTCAAAATCAATATCGCGAGTTTCTCGCACCATATCTAGCGACTTATCAGTCTTGCTATAAAAATGACTCAGCACGCGCTTTTTGATATCAATAGCCTTTCCTACATAAATCACCTTTCCCTTTTTATCCTTAAAATAATAGATGCCAGCCACATTAGGCAAGGCTTCAAACGTGGCTTTGGGTAGGTTAGGAGGTAGGGTGGATTCCCGAGAGTTTTTGTTTAAAAATTCTTTAAAGACCTCAGGCGCTTGTTCCTGGTTTAAAAGTAGTTGAAACAGTATCACAGTCGCCTCCGCATCTCCACGAGCCCTATGCCGATCCACGAGGTCGATTTGCAAGGCAGAGCAAAGTTTTCCTAAACTATAAGAACGATGCCCTGGCAATAAACGTCGTGATAAACGCACCGTACACAATTTTCGTCTATTAAAATCTAAACCAATGCGCTGAAATTCTCCACGAATCACATTATAATCAAAGTTGACATTATGCGCCACAAAAATACTGTCTTCCGTAAAGTTAAGAATAGCCTCAGCCAGGTCTTCAAAACGTGGTGCATCAGCTACTAAACCGTTATCTATACCAGTGAGCGCTGTAATATGAGTAGGAATAAGACATTCAGGATTAACTAATGAAGTGAACTCGTCAATTACACTGTCGCCATCAAACTTAAATATAGAGATTTCGGTTATGCGATTGCTGCGTCCGGTGGTTTCGACATCGATAATAGTGTAGGTCATTGCTTTTTCTTGCCTTTTCTTTGCAAGATAATTCCTTTTGATGGGATTTTGAAATTTTGATCTGTTGTTTGCGGAGTTGAGTTTTCCATAGGATCTTCGGCTGCGCTCAGACTGACAATGAGGGTACATGAGTAAAACAGTGTATTCAAATTGATACTACAGTTTCATAAAAGTACGCGGCGCAGCTAGCGAAGTGCTTTATAACAAGAGATATAACCGTGTTTATTTTTCCGTAAGATCTTCGACTTCACTCAGACTGACATCAAGTTTAAAATAGCAAGCTCAGGGCAAGCGATTTTCAATCGTATATTCAAAAGAGCCGAAGGTTTAAAACTTTTGAGCATATCAAACTAATGTCGTAACTTAACTTCATTTAATAAAAAGCGATGAGGAGTATCATTTTTGGTTTGTTTTGCATAGCAATCGGGCTTGCGTCCTGCAAGTCTGGACAGTCGGTAGTTTCAACTCAAGAGAAGTTATTGGTGACAAAAGTAATAGAGCAGCAACAGTTTAAAATAGAATCTAATTGGGCATATCCCCAAACAACAAACGCCTTACAACAAGTTATGAATGCAGGGCTTATACCCCCTGGAAGTTCGGCCAGTGCCATATCTTTAGTTGGACATCCGAATTTCGTAATCCTTAAGGGTGATAGCATCAGTTCTTATTTACCCTATTTTGGGGAGCGGCAGATGCAGATTGCTTATAATGGTTCGGATAGCGCCGTACAATTTAAGGGTGTTGTGGAAGATTATGCCATCACAAAAGATAAAAAGTCGCGCTACACTATCAGTTTTAGGGCTACAAGTAACACTGAGCGGTTTGATGTGATGATAACGCTATTTCCTAATGCAACTGCGCGTATCTATTTGAATAGTGCATCCCGGTTTCCTATAAGTTATGCGGGGAAATTGACAGCAGAGGATTAAAAATTTAGATCATAATATTTCTAAAAAATCTCACTTAAGCCTACTCAACGTATACCCATTTCAATGAGGTCTCAAAGTTCTAAAACCTAAAGTAAGCGCTCTGCGATCTCTAACCAAGTGGATACGCGAGTATAACCTGTTGCATTGACATTATGCGGCGAACTAAACAATAGGGTGTCACCTTCAAAGCGTTCTAGGTTGTAGGTTCTATCGTCAATGAGTAAATCGCCATTAAGAATAAACTTATGCCCGCACATAATGCGATACTGCCACGAAATAAAAGGCATGTGCTCATCTAACCAGTCGCTTTTTTCTTTCAAGGAATTCGGAAACTGGGTGGCTGCCGTAGCAATATAAACTTCGTGTTTTTTAGTTAGGGCTTCCATAACTAAAATGCTGTCTTTAATGGGAGTCAAATCTCTAAAAAAGCCGGGTTGCATGGCGTGCTGTCTAATGCTTTCTTGATGCAGTTCTGGAACATTTTGCCAAACCTCACCAGAGGCAATTTTGCTAACACACAGTTCTTGTTGGTGCTCTAAATTATATAATTCTATGTGTTTACCGTAGGTGTCTGCTAACACCTCGTCCATATCTACAAATATCGTCATAGCTTGTTTTTTGTGCGAAATACTTAATAATAGCCCAATTAATCAAGGAGTACAAGTTTATTTAATGATTTTTTAAAGTTGATATGGTATTTTGGTTGTGATGCGTCCTGTTGTGATAAATTTAAAAGTTTCTATAGTGAAAATTGATAGTCTACCCGAAGTTGAGCCGAAGGAAATTCGGAGTAGAGCTAAAGTAGGTGTGTAATATGATTAAGATCTTATTTAAATCTCTTAACTTATTATGATTCTTATATTTTTAGGATTTATCAAATAAACTCTTTTGAAAAATTAGAGATATTTGTTTTTCAAAAGTATAGGAAACGCACTTTTTATGTAGCAACACTATTAGCTTTGTAACGTGTGTAAAATCGCTTTAAACGAAAGGTATCAGGCTGATTTTATCAGTTATAGAAATACTTTAATTTCCTTGAAATTTTTCAATATTATGAGATGTGTTGAAAAAAAATAAAGCATTGCTCAGAATCCTAATTCTAAACAATGCTTTATAAATACCTTTTTATTGTCTACTGTAAACTTCCGTGAGGTTAGCAGAGCGGATAATAATAAATTTGGTGAAATTATCTTGATACGTAACTTCAATTTCGCTTGCATTTTCGTTTCCGTTAACACGCAGTGAAAATGTGGTACCCTCAATAAATTCATAAGTTCCATTGAGAATGACGGCAGGTTCGCAATCATTTAAATCATCGCCAGCAAAACTTGTTAAGGTATAGGTGTTATTTGCGAGAAATCTATACTCTAATTGTCTATTACATGCTACCTCTTCTGTAAGCATATTGTTTTCAATATAATAATCTAAGAACCATAAGCCAACAATATTTCCTGGCGAAATTGTTGGTCCATTACTAGATCCTCCATCATCGTCTTTGGTACAGCTATTCAGCATAAAAACAGTTAGTAATAAAAAGATTGTGTTTTGAAATATTTTATTTGTCATAATATTGATTTTTAATCATTGTTGTCCGCTAAAATTACAAAATTAAAAGATAGTACTTCTTA
>CAYMDB010000171.1:0-6736 GCA_964388865.1 uncultured Flavobacteriaceae bacterium | reverse complement strand
ATTATGCGTATTAACGCAGGTGCAAGACAACACGGGATGAGCTATTCAAAATTTATGGGGAAATTAAAAGCTAACAATATTGACTTAAATCGTAAGGTTCTTGCCGATTTAGCTATGAATAACCCAGATGCTTTTGAAGCTATAATTAACAAAGTAAAATAAGGCTTTTAGCCAAATTAATAACAACATTTCGCTTATAGAATCCGGTTCATTTTTCTGAATCGGATTTTTTCATTCTAACAAATTCATAAGCCCATAACGCTTCGAAAAATGAAAGACATAAAAATAGTTATCACCGATATGGATGGTACCTTATTAAATTCTCAGCACGATGTTAGCTCACGCTTTTTCGATGTCTTTGAACAGTTAAAACAACAAAATATTCGGTTTGTCGCTGCTAGTGGAAGACCGTATTACAGCATTGTTGAAAAGCTCGATTCTATAAAAGAAGATATCACTATTATTGCAGAAAACGGCGGTTTGGTTATTCAGAACGGAGCCGTATTACTATCCAATCGCATAAAAACTGAAAAATTAGTTGAGCTATATAACTTGGTCACTAATTTAGAGGATACTTATCCCATCTTTTGTACAAAAGACCTAGCGTTTATACCGCGAACCTCAGCAGATTTAATTACCACATTTTCTGAATATTATAATAAATACAGCTTCATTGATTCCTATGAAGACATTAAAGACGATGTTATTAAAATAGCACTTTATCACACTGTAAGTTCTGAAGCTCATATCTTCCCGTTTGTAAAACACTTAAAACCCGAGTTGAATGTTGTGGTTTCCGGAAATCATTGGGTAGATATTTCAGAAGCTATAACCAATAAGGGTAATGCTTTAAAATTTCTTCAGAATCACTTTGCCATAACACCTTCTGAAACCATGGTGTTTGGTGATTACAACAATGATTTAGAAATGCTAAAAATGGGGAAGTACAGCTTTGCTATGGAGA
Organism: uncultured Flavobacteriaceae bacterium; assembly: GCA_964388865.1. GTDB lineage: Bacteria > Bacteroidota > Bacteroidia > Flavobacteriales > Flavobacteriaceae > Winogradskyella. The sequence continues at coordinate 5,772 of CAYMDB010000171.1, read as the reverse complement.
ACGCGCATGACGATGTTAAAGCCATTGCAAAATTTTATACGGCAAGCAACGATCATTTTGGTGTGGAGCTTATTTTAGAGCGCCTAATTTCCGAAAGCCGTGAGCACTAACTGTCTTCCTGAGGCGCGATTTCTATGCTCACAAAGGTAAATTCCTTGCCACATACCTAAATTCAGTTGTCCGTTAGTGATAGGAATTTGAACCGATGTTCCCATTAAGGAGGCCTTAATGTGTGCTGGCATATCATCAGAACCTTCAAACCTGTGTTTGTAATAGAATTGATTCTCTGGCACCATTTGATTTATATGAGTTTCAAAATCTAATCGCACCGTTGGATCTGCATTTTCATTTATGGTTAAACTCGCAGAGGTGTGTTTTATAAACACTTGAAGCTGACCTACTGAAATCTTTTCAATATCGGGAATCGCCTTTAAAATATCGGAGCTAATTAAATGGAACCCTCTAGAATGGGGTTTAAGTGTGACTTCATTTTGAAAAAACTTCATCATTTATTTCGTTTTAAATCAACTTTTGAAACCCTTTTATGACTTACTTAGAATCCGCTGCGATTTCATCAATCGCAAATTTAAATTCTTCCCAATCGATTAGTTCGTCACCATCTTTGTCGTAGCCTTCAATTAATTTAGAAGATACAATACCTCTGATAAATCCGCTTATTTCAGCTTGTTTTAACAGGTCGACAATTTCTTTTTTAGTCAATTTACCGTCACCATCTTTATCAAAATAGGCAAAGGCCTTTTCAGGAGAACTAAAATGATTGGTAATTAAAATTTGAATTTTGTTGAGTATGGCTTCTTTAGTGGACATAGTATGTTAAATTAATTATTGTAAAAATTTTAAAATCTTAGGTTTTCTGCTTCTTCTTTTTAGCCGCCGGAAAGAGCACATTATTTAAGATCAATCGATAGCCTGGTGAAGTTGGGTGTAAATCTAATTCTGTTTTCGGATCCCCTACCCGATGTGTGTAATCTTCAGGATCGTGACCTCCATAAAAGGTGAAAAAGCCCTTTCCTTTGATGCCATGAATGTATTTAGCTTCTCCATTAGTTCTATTTTCTCCCATCACCAACACATTCGACTTAATCTGATCTCTTGTAAAAGACGTGGTTTGTCCCATAAAACCTTTTACTAAAGCGGTATGATTTTGAGTTAACATGGTTGGAATAGGATCCCATTTTGCAGAGTATTCCATTAGAGAAAAATAATCGGTGTCTTTAGGGATCTGTCGCTTTTGAGTCATGTCTATAGAAGAAAACTCATAAACATTCGGGTTTCGTTCGAGTATATAATCTTTAAAAGCAAAAGTTTTAGAAAAATCTATTTTATTTTGATAGGCTGGGTCACTCCTATCTCCATCAAACATGGGTTCACAAATGTCTACAAGTTCTGCTGACAATGCAATATCAAAACTATCTGTTGCAGAACACATGGCAAACATAAATCCACCGCCTACGACATAATCTCTAATTTTTAGCGCGACAGCTAGTTTGGCGTCAGACACTTTACTATAACCCAGTTTTGCTGCCAATGCTTCGGCATTTTTCTTTTCTTCAATATACCAGGCCGCCGCTCGGTAATTACTATAAAACTTCCCATATTGTCCCGTAAAGTCTTCGTGATGTAAGTGCAACCAATCGTAAAGTAACAATTCGTCATTTAGCACCTCTTCATCATAAATGGTTTCATAGGGAATTTCAGCATAAGTTAAAACCATAGTTACGGCATCGTCCCAGGGTTGTTTTCCATTTGGAGTATATACGGCAATTTTTGGAGCTTTTTCTAAAACAACAGCTTCCTGATTTACTGCAGGACTACTAATATCCTCTAAAATTTGTGCCGCCTTGGCATCTGAAATAACTTCAAAAGACACCCCTCTAATCTGACATTCGCGCTGAATAATTTCAGCATCGGGCAATAAAAACGACCCGCCTCTGTAATTTAAGAGCCACTTCACCTTTAATTCACGCTCGAGCGTCCAGTAGGTCACCCCATATGCTTTTAAATGATTTCCTTGCGACTCATTATCCATAGGTATGAGGATATAAGAGGCATAAGCATCAGTGCTTAGGAAAAACGCAAATAGGATTAGAAGTAAATTTTTCAAATTCATAGATTAAAAACGAAATATAACCAAATTTTGGGCTTTACTGGGCTAATTTATCATTCTTTTAAGACCTAGATAGAACGCGAAAGGAGTTGCTTGTAGTATGGCATGCATTCCTTTAATAATGGAATTAAATGTTGAGGAAAGGGATCCGTTTTGGGCTGGTGTTTACTAAATCCGCTTGATTTGTGGACACTATTATACCAATATTTCGCCCAAATTCCATCCTCTTCGCGTTGCTGTGGTTGCCAAGACAACATATTTTGTTCAAATGGAATACCGATCTGTTTGCAGAGGCGTTTCAATGTTTCTTCTGGATTAACCAGTACGTTTTTAGAGTCCAAAACGATAAATGGAATATGATGTTTATCAAAGTGATTGAGCAATTCTACATGAAGTGCATAACCAACATCATTCATACTAGGATTTTTAATGACTTTATCAAAGGAAGGTAGCATGTCTTCAGGGTTTCTAGTAAGGATGATATTTACGGTGAACTTCAAGAAATCGCGATCTAATTCTAATAAATGATGCGTCATGTGCTTAAAAAACAACACGGGCTTTTCATTATTTTTTAGCATCATATCCACAACTTTGGCTCCATCATTTTCCATAGTATTCAGGATATCTTTGGCACCAGGATGGTAATTGTGCGCTTCAGGATGCTCTTTCAAATAATAAGCATACAGAGGTTCATCAAACACTTTGGTATCCTCGCGTTGCGCAAAAGCGTACATCAAGGCTGTGGAAATATTCCGAGGGCCAGACCATAAACAAATACGCTTTGTTCTATGCATTGTTAACGGTGGTTTTAATTAAATCTTCATATAAATGGCTCAGCTTTTTTGTTATTTCGCCATAGGCACCTTCACCTATTTGTCTACCATCAATTTTAGTAACCGGAGTTAAGCCACCAAATGTTCCTGTAACAAAAGCCTCGTCAGCCCCATAAACATCAAAAAGTGAAAAGTCTTTTTCAAAACAGGCAAGGCTATTGGATTTACAAACCTCGATAACTTTAGCTCTGGTTATGCCATTCATACAATATTTACTCGTAGAAGTCCAAACTTCGCCATTTTTAACCATGAAAAAATTAGTAGCGTTACAAGTAGCCACAAATCCATGAACATCGAGCATGAGCGCTTCATCCGCACCAGCTTCAATAGCTTGAATCAGTGCTTGAACCTCGTGAAGTTTACTGTGACAATTTAATCTTGGATCTAGATAATCTGGCGAACCGCGTCTTATGGCACTGGTGAAAAGCGTAATACCTTTTTCCTTTGATTCTTTTGAAGCCGTTTTAAACTCTGGGATAATTACCACATTTGGACCAGAAATAGTCAATCGTGGATCTTGCGATGGTGTTTTTTTAATACCGCGGGTAACCATAATTCTTACATGGACGCCGTCGGTCATTGAATTGGCTTTCAAATTACTCCAGACTTTTTCGGTTAATTCCGCTTTGGTAAAAGGTAAATGCATTCCCACGGTCGCGGCAGATTGCCATAAGCGGTTAAGATGATCTTCTAAAAATACTAAGACACCTTGATGAAGTCGTAAGGCTTCCCAAACTCCATCTCCAACTAAATAGCCACTATCAAATACTGAAATCTTAGCGTCGTCGCGTGGAAATAATTCGTCATTTACGGAAATAAGAATGGAATTATTTCTAGAATCTTCTACAGCATTATGTGTACCATGAACCATATTGAATATTTTAAGCAGAAAGGTACTTAAAATAAATACTAGGTTTTGGGTATTTCTTAAAGTTTTTCTATTGTGGTTTTATTGCCCGATAATAAGCTAGCGATGATTTTAGTTCCAGGGAATTGATCTAAAATAATTTTGATAAATACGGTTATAGGAATGGCCATTATTAAACCCGGAATGCCCCATAAAAAGCCCCAAAACATGAGCATAACCAAAACGGCAATAATATTTATGGAAAAGGATTTGCCCATAAAAATAGGTTCTAATATAGCACCAAACACAACTTGTACAAGTGTAATGGACACTACAAAGAATAACAACGTACTTGTAGGTTCAAGTTCAACAAAAGCGAAAATAGATAAAAGAATTACTGATATAAATGAGCCAACCATTTGAACAAAATTTATAGAAAAGGCAAATAAGCCCCAAAATATAGGAAAGCTCACGTCAAAAAATAAACACATTAGGCCTGTGAAAATTCCTGTTAAAGCACTCACTAAAAATTTAACTTTAATAAATTTAATAAGATCTTTTTCAATCTTCATAAAGGCTTTTATAGACGTGTGTCTTTGTCTGAGCAGTGTATTATTGAGCAAGTTTTGCACATTTATGGATTCTGCTAACCACAGAACCACAAAGAAAACGGTCATTAATAATGAGGTTACGAAGGAATTAAGGAAACCCAGGGTGGTACTGAGATTGTCCTTTTCAAAAAGCTGTGCAAAATAGTTGTTGTCCTCTTCAAATTCAACACCAAAATTATCTAAAAGATAAAATTTTAGATCTACCATTTTTACTTCAGCCTTCGCAAAAAATCCAGAATTACTTCCAACTATTTGCTTGCTTGAAAGTTGAATTAATTCAATACCCATCTTTAATCCGGCTGCCACCAAAAGCAAAACTATTATTATACTAATGAATTTAGGCACTTTTCGTCGTCCCAACCATCGCATTAGTGGCAAAAACAACAAGGCTATAAACATTGAAAATATCAATGGAATAAATATAAAGGATAATATCTTAAGCAAATAAAATACTAACGGAACTACGATGACGAGTAATAAAATATTTGTGGTACGTCTTTGATCTAACATGAGGTAACATTCAATTAAAAAAGCAAAGCGCAAAGATAAGTCAAAAACAATTTTTAATATTGAAAAATGTTCTTAAAACGGAACACCATCATCCTCTGGATCGTCAAAAGCATCTGCAGCTGAAGGGAAATTATCTGGTTTAAAGGTGTCGTCATTGGCTGCTGCATTCATTTTAGAATGGAACTCGCCAAAAGGAGTATCAAAATCATCTAGATTATCGAATTTACCCAAGTGGCCGATAAACTTCAATCTAATATTATCTAAACCACCATTTCTGTGCTTGGCGATTATAAATTCACCTTGCCCCTCAGTTGGTGAACGTTCCTCATCATCCCATTCGTCAATCTTGTAATATTCTGGTCTGTAAATAAAAGAAACGATATCTGCATCTTGCTCAATAGCTCCAGATTCACGTAAGTCTGATAGTAAAGGACGTTTACTTCCTCCACGGGTTTCAACGGCACGAGATAACTGAGATAAAGCTATTACAGGAACACTTAATTCTTTAGCCAAAGCTTTTAAGTTACGAGAAATTGTAGAAATTTCTTGCTCACGATTACCACCTTTTTGGCTTCCTCCGGCCGTCATTAATTGCAAATAATCAATAACAATCAATTTAATACCGTATTGCGAAGCCAAACGTCTGGCCTTTGCTCTTAAGTCGAAAATAGAAAGCGATGGGGTATCATCAATAAACAAGGGGGCATTTTCTAAGGTTTTTACTTTAACGTTGAGTTGCTCCCATTCGTGTTTTTCTAATTTCCCTGTTCTTAATTTTTCAGAAGATAATCCCGTTTCACTCGATATTAAACGTGTGATCAATTGTACAGATGACATTTCTAA
>CAYMDB010000170.1:0-6752 GCA_964388865.1 uncultured Flavobacteriaceae bacterium | reverse complement strand
TGCTGGAGCGGATACTTTTGTAGCAGGTAGTCATGTGTTTAAAAGCGAAGACCCAACACGCACTATTGAAGAATTAAAGCGTTTAGCTAACGGACTGTAAGTCTTTTATGCGTCCGTCGCGTTATTTAAGGCCTACTATTTAAACAGACTTCATTATACTCTTAAATTAAAAGTTCCTAGCAAAAGGCTTTTTTTCTTCAGGTCTCTGGGACATCCCTTAATTTATAAATGTATCGGCTTTTTTCATAAATGAACATTGCGTTATGGATTATAATTTAAATTTCGTAAGTCATAAGGTGTAGATAAGAAGTGTATTTTAAAGAAAATCGCTCCCTTAGTACAGCAATGAATCACTTTCAACACTACAAAAAAAACTCACCTTGCACGCAAAGAGCGTAACTTACACTTTTCGTTAAATAAATACTAAAATCAATTTTCTCCTTAGAGGATTCTCAGTATAATATGTATTTTCATTAAAATTTAATAAAACTAACCACTTTGAAACACTACTCTTTTAAACTACTTCTTGTAGTTTCCACGTTCTTAGCATTTTCATGTTCAACTGCTAAAAAAGCAAATCAATCAAAAAAAGGAGATGCCTCTGCTATGGCAAAACCTGAAAAAAAACCTGGTAAAAACGATATTCAACCTTACGGCAAGATCATCACCAAAGATGCCAAAACCGATGAAGGTTTATTTGCCGTCCACAAAGTGGATGAAAACTATTTCTATGAAATTCCAGACTCACTTTTTGAACGCGAAATGTTAATGGTGACCCGTATTTCAAAAACTGCATCAGGATTAGGTTTCGGCGGTGGAAAATTAAGTGAACAAGTCTTAAGATGGCAGAAAAAGGATAAAAAGGTTCTCTTGCGTATGGTATCACACCAAGTGGTGGCAGCAGACTCCTTGCCTGTTCATGAGGCCGTAGTAAACTCAAATTTCGAACCTGTTATTGCAACATTTCCTATTAAAGCATTCAGTAAAGATTCGTTAAATACAGTGATTGATGTTACGGATTTATTTGAAAAAGATGTGAAACCCTTTGGTTTTCCGCAGAGACGCAGACAACAGTACAAAATTTCGCGATTAGATGCACAGCTATCCTATATTGAGAGTCTTAAATCTTATCCAACAAATATTGAATCACGTACCGTTAAGACTTACGCTGCGGGCAATCCGCCTTCAAATTCAAACACAGGCGCCATCTCACTTGAGATTAATAACTCAATGATTCTCTTACCAAAAGTCCCTATGCAACGACGTATTTTCGATCAACGTGTAGGATGGTTTACAAGTGGGACTACAGATTACGGTCTTGATGCTCAAGAAAGCAAAGAAGTAACCTATTTAGACCGTTGGAGATTAGAGGTGCGCGATGAGGATATTGAAAAGTTTGAACGCGGAGAATTAGTGGTTCCTAAAAAACAGATTGTTTATTACGTTGATAGAGCCACTCCAGATCAATGGAAGAAATACATAAAACAAGGTATTGAAGATTGGCAAGTGGCTTTTGAAGCTGCCGGATTTAAGAAAGCAATTATTGCTAAAGATCCACCAACGGCGGAAGAAGATCCAGAGTGGTCTCCAGAGGATGCGCGCTATTCAGTGGTGCGTTATTTAGCTTCTCCTATTCCAAATGCCAACGGTCCTCATGTGAGCGATCCACGCTCTGGAGAAATTTTAGAAAGTGATATCAACTGGTATCACAATGTTATGACCTTATTACGTAACTGGTTCTTTGTACAAACCGCTGCCATTAACCCACATGCTAGAGGTGTTGCGTTTAAAGAAGAAGTCATGGGGCGTCTCATTCGTTTTGTGTCGTCTCATGAAGTCGGCCATACCCTCGGTTTACCTCATAATATGGGAAGCAGTGTTGCCTACCCTGTTGAAAAATTAAGAGATCCAGAATTTACACAAAAAAATGGCACCGCACCTTCTATTATGGACTATGCGCGTTTTAACTATGTGGCGCAACCTGGCGATGAAGGCGTTGCCTTAATGCCAAATATTGGGCCTTATGACAAGTACGCTATTGAGTGGGGTTACAGACCTATACTTGAGGCCAAAACAGCCGAAGACGAAAAGAAAACTTTAGACAGCTGGATTTTAAAACACGCTGGCGATCCTGTTTACAGATTTGGCAGACAACAATTTGGGGTTATTGACCCAAGTTCACAAACCGAAGATTTAGGCGATGACGCTGTATTGGCTAGTGAATACGGAATAAAAAACCTAAAGCGTATTGTGCCAAACCTTGTGGAATGGACAGCTGAAGACGGAAAAAATTATGATGATTTAGAAACCATGTACCAACAAGTTCTCGGTCAGTTTAACCGATACATGGGGCATGTAGCTTCTAATATTGGGGGTGTTTACGAGATGTATAAAACTTACGATCAAGAAGGTGCTGTTTATACACATGTTCCTAAAGCACATCAGAAAAAGGCGATGCAATTTATACAAGACCAGCTTTTCACCACGCCCACGTGGATGTTAGATGAAAGCATTTTTAATAAAATTGAAAATGCAGGAAGCATAGAACGTGTAAGAGGTATCCAAACCAGAACATTAAATGATATGCTAGACTTCGGAAGAATGCAACGTATGTTAGAAAATGAAACTATAAACACATCTGAAGCTTATGCATTATACGACATGATGAAAGACCTAAGAAATGGTTTGTTTAGCGAACTAAGATCTGGTAAAACTATAGATATTTACAGACGTAATTTACAACGGGCTTATATTGAGCGCCTAGAGTTTATAATGAAAAACGAACAACCACCTGTTCCTGCGCAGTTCAGACGTTTTGCCGGAACACAGGTTAATGTGAGTCAATCCGACATTAGAGCAGTAGTACGAGCAGAATTGAAATCTCTGAGAAGTGCATTAAAAGGCGCTAGAGGCGGTGATGCTATGAGCAAAATTCATATCGCAGACGCTCTAGAACGCATTAATGACATTTTAGATCCCAAAAAATAATTTTAAAATTATTTAATTAATATGGAAGGCTTCAAATTTATTTGAGGCCTTTTTTAGTAGTCCTTGTTTTTTTTAAGAGCGATATTCTAAAAGAAAAAACCACTCTACTACAAAGATTGTTATTGTGAAAATATAATTTTTTACCCGCGCTTTTCGAAATAAACCAAGAATTAAATAACTTCTTTCTGAGCATTTCGACTGCACTCAATGTGACAAATAGAGGAAAATTATAATTTTTTAAATCGCAGCTTTCCGAATTGAATAGGCCATTTAAATTGAACCAATACCTATTGTAATTGTATTCCAACATAAATGCTAAAAAAGACTAGTCACAAATTCATGTTAAAAGTACCAAATGAAATAAACCTAACCACTCATTTGAAGTCTAAGTAATAGAACACAAAATATAAGAATCATGAAAAATTTACTAGTTATTGCCTTAGTACTATTTACCATAAATGCTATGGCGCAAAAACAAGGAACCCAACGTCCTAATCGAAATGCAGGCTCTGAGATGATGAATCAAATGACCCCAAACGAACGGGCAGATTTAAGAACGAAACAACTTACTTTAAAATTAGATCTCAATGATGCTCAGCAAAACCAGGTACATGCGCTTGTTCTTAAACAAGCCTCAACCAATAACACTAAGAGAATGGCTTGGAAAACAGCAAATAGAGATGGTAGTGCAAGACCTACTAAAGATGAAGTCTTAAAAATGAGAAACGAGAGACTCGATCAACAAATTGAGATGAAGCGCAACATGAAAACAATTTTAACACCTGAGCAATACGCAAAGTATGAAGAAATTCAGGCTGCAAACTCTAATAATCGTAACAATCGGGGTAGAGCCTATCAGAAAAATAATAATTAAAATTGTTTTTTATCAATAAACGCTCCGCTTAAGCAATACTTTTTCGTTTAATTAAATAAAATTGTTATTTTAGTATCCAATTTATAAATCAATTAATTCATAATGAAAAAGATAATTACACTTTGCCTTTTTGTATTCGCCATGTTTATTGGCAACCAATCAGTTGTCGCACAAAACACAGTGCCAAAAAATAAAATAGAAATAAACGGCATAGCTGCTGAAAAAACAGAGGCTTTAAGAAAGTTTATTAAATTTAGTGACGAGCAGAGAGATCGCGTATATCAGGCACAAAGAGAATACACAATTGCAAGTCTTAATGTTAATCCGCAAGACGCTTCTCAAAAGGAACAAGTGAAAAAAATTGAAGACCGTTTAGAAACTAAAATGAAAAATATTTTAACGGAAGAACAATTCTCAAAATATAAGGAATTTCCACAGGACTAATAAAATCAAAAAAAACCTCGCAAATTGCGAGGTTTTTTTATTTCAAATCTTTAGCGATGGCCTCTACAGCGGCAATCGTTTCGTTTAAATCCTGATAGGTTAAGGCGTCGGTTATAAACCAAGTTTCAAAAGCACTTGGTGCAATATAAATACCGTGATTTAGCATCCCATGAAAAAACGTTTTAAAGGTCTCATTATTTCCTTTGGCTGCAGAGTCAAAATCTACCACCGGATCTTCTGAAAAATGTACTGAAATCATAGATCCTATTCTATTAATAGTATGAACCACCCCGTTTTTATCCAAAGCTTCCGAGAGTCCTTTGTGTAGGTATTTTGTCTTCTCTTCGAGTCTACTCATTAAACCTTTATCAGCATTTATTGCTTTTAACATCGCTAACCCAGCCGCCATAGCTAATGGGTTTCCGCTTAAAGTACCCGCTTGGTAAACAGGCCCATTCGGTGCCAAATGACTCATAATTTCATCGTTCGCAGCGAAAGCTCCAACGGGCAATCCCCCACCAACAACTTTTCCAAAACAAACAATATCGGCTGTAACGCCTTTAAGCTCTTGCACACCTCCTTTAGCCAATCTAAAACCAGTCATTACCTCATCAAAAATTAAGACGATGTTGTGAGCGGTGCACAAACTCCTTAAACTTTCAAGGAATCCTTCAGCAGGTGGAATGCAACCCATATTACCCGCCACAGGCTCTATGATAATGGCTGCAATTTCATTGATATTGGCTTCAATAAGATGCTTTACATTTTCAATATCGTTATATCTCGCTAAAATCGTATCTTTGGCTGTACCTTTGGTAACACCGGGACTGTTTGGTGTTCCGAAGGTAATGGCTCCACTTCCTGCTGCAATTAAAAACGAATCGCTATGCCCATGATAGCAGCCAGCAAACTTTATGATTTTGTCTTTTTTTGTATAGCCTCTGGCTAATCTGATGGCACTCATACAAGCTTCAGTACCTGAATTAACAAATCTAATCTTGTCAATACCCGGAACCATACTAATGGCAAGCTCGGCAATTTCGGTTTCTAATGCGGTTGGCATTCCGAAAGATGTGCCCGCTTTGGCACGTTCTATAACAGCATTAACAACTGGCGGAAACGCATGTCCGAGTAACATAGGACCCCAAGAGTTGATATAATCTATAAAACGATTGCCATCTTCATCATAGACGTAAGCCCCTTTGGCAGATTTAGCAAAAATTGGAGTGCCTCCAACAGCGGTAAAAGCTCTTACTGGAGAATTCACACCACCGGGAATGACCGTTTGTGCAGCTTTAAATAACGCACTACTTCTCTGATATAACATAAATTAATTCTTTATTATAAGTTGCTGACCAATAGTAAGGTCGTTGGATGTTAATTTATTTTTTGCTTTGATTGTTTCAACAGTTGTATTGTACAATCTAGAAAGCGAATATAAGGTGTCACCTTTTGCCACTGTATGTGTTATTAGGGTGTTTGTGTCTATGATTCGTGTGTTTTTCGGCTTTCCTAAAACCTCTTCGTCGTATTTATATAACTCATAGCGCTCAATAAGACTAATTAATTTGTCCGGGTATTTACGATCTGTCGCATATCCTGCCGCGCGTAAACCATTTGCCCAGCCTTTGTAATCATCAGGTTTTAGCTGAAATAAAGTTGCATAGCGTTTGCGACCTGTTAAAAATTGCGAGTGATCTTCGTAGGATGCCTCTGCCTTTTTATACTTTCTGAAACATTCTTGGGAGTGATCATCGTCATGATAAATTTTCTCACCCTGCCATCCGTGACATTTAATACCAAAATGATTATTGGCTTTCACTGCTAATCGCTCTCTACCTGCCCCTGACTCTAAAATACCCTGTGCAAGCGTGATACTTGCGGGTATGTTGTGCTTGCGCATCTTGTCTTTTGCAATTTCAGAATAAAGATTTATATAAATGGCTACAGTGCTCCGAGTATCACTAACTGCAGTATTTACTTTTTCTGCAGGGGTAGTAGCCTCCACCTTTTGCTCATTGGCAGGTCTTTTGGATTCAGACACCTCCTTTTCGGTGCCATTTTTCTTTTTGGTGACAATACACTTTTTAGGCCCACAACTCATTGCCGTAAACACCATCAAAAACAAAATATATTTAAATTTTATGGTCATATATCAATCAAAGTCAATTTTTGTCGCCTTAAAATCTCATTAACACCGTGTATGCCTTGAAGTCCACCTGTATGAATCGCCAATAGTTTAGAGCCTTCTAGAAAAAATCCTTTTTCTATGAGATCAAATATTCCAAACATCATTTTTCCTGTATAAATCGGATCTAAAGGCATATGATGATTCGTTTTGAACCTATTAATAAACGTAATTAATTCTGGCTTTATTTTAACATAACCACCAAAATGATAATCTTTGATGAGCTCCCAATTATCTCGTATTGCAAATTTACGAATA
>CAYMDB010000169.1:5420-6758 GCA_964388865.1 uncultured Flavobacteriaceae bacterium | reverse complement strand
TTAAAACAAATTTCTAAAAATTCATCTTAACCCACAAACTTTTTGCTTGACCCGTAAAAGGTTTGTTCTGTCCTTGATTTTGGGCTCTGATGTGCGCTTTGTTCACCGTAAACCAAAAAAAAGCAACACTTCTAAAATTCGATAGCTTTTCGAATTTCTTTAAGTGTTGCTTCATTAACCAATCGCTTTAAAGACTATTTTTAAGCGAATTTGTTACAGTCGTTTACAATTCTTCCACCACTAAATTTCCTTGGTTTCTAAATACCAATTGTCCGTCAAACTCATCGAGCAAAATAATGCTATCTGTGGTTACGGTACCGGCTAAGAGTTCTTTACTCAACTGGTTAAGCACTTCTTTTTGAATAACGCGTTTTACAGGTCGTGCACCGTATTCTGGATTGTAGCCTTTATGAGCTAAATAGTTGACGGCCTCAGGGGTAGCGTCAAACGTAATGCCTTGTTTAGCGATCATTTTTGACACTCCTTTGAGTTGTAAACCTACAATATCTATGATATCTTCTTTAGATAATGGTGTGAACATAATGATATCGTCGATCCGGTTCAAAAACTCAGGTCTCACACTTTGTTTTAATAAACCTAAAACTTCAATTTTAGCAGCTTCTATTGCTGAAGGAATGTCTTGAGTTGCTTCAAAACGCTCTTGTATAATATGACTTCCCATATTAGAGGTCATGATAATAATGGTATTTTTAAAATCAGCGATTCTACCTTTGTTATCGGTTAAACGGCCTTCATCGAGTACCTGTAATAAAATATTGAAGGTATCTGGATGCGCTTTTTCAATCTCATCTAATAAGACTACAGAATAAGGTTTGCGTCGAACTGCCTCTGTGAGCTGTCCGCCTTCATCATAACCTACGTATCCTGGAGGCGCGCCAACTAATCTGCTTACGGCATGCCGTTCTTGATATTCACTCATGTCAATGCGTGTCATGGCATTTTCATCATCAAAAAGATACTCTGCTAAAGCTTTAGCCAATTCGGTTTTACCAACCCCCGTTGTTCCTAAGAATAAGAAGGTGCCAACGGGTTTTTGCGGATTTTGAAGTCCAGCTCTAGACCGTCTTACTGCATCACTTACCGCGACAATGGCTTCCTCTTGCCCCACCACACGTTTGTGCAATTCATCTTCAAGTTTTAGTAACTTTTCGCGTTCGCTTTGAATCATTTTTGTAACCGGAATTCCGGTCCATTTGGCAACGACTTCGGCAATATCCTCGTAAGTCACTTCCTCTTTTATCAATGAATTTTCGCTCTGATTTTTTTGCAAGTCTTTCTGAAGCTTTTCTAGTTGTTCTTGCGCTTCTTTAATTTTAC
>CAYMDB010000169.1:0-5410 GCA_964388865.1 uncultured Flavobacteriaceae bacterium | reverse complement strand
TCGTTTGAATGCTATCAACGACTTCTTTTTCAGATTTCCACTTGGCGTTAAGCTCATTGCGTTCCTCTTTTAAATTGGCTAAATCTGCTTTTAAACCTTTTAATTTCGATTCGTCTTTTTCGCGTTTAATGGCTTCGTGCTCAATTTCAAGCTGCATAATTTTTCGATCTAAAACGTCGAGTTCTTCAGGTTTCGAATTGATTTCCATTCGTAATTTAGCAGCGGCCTCGTCCATTAAGTCAATGGCTTTATCTGGAAGAAATCGGTTGGTAATGTAGCGTTCAGATAACTCTACGGCACCAATGATGGCTTCATCTTTAATTCTAACTTTGTGATGAGTTTCATATTTCTCTTTGATGCCTCGAAGAATAGAAATAGCACTTTCGGTATCGGGTTCATTGACGATTACCTTTTGAAAACGACGCTCTAGAGCCTTATCTTTTTCAAAATATTTTTGATATTCATCTAAGGTGGTGGCACCAATAGCTCTCAGTTCTCCACGAGCCAACGCTGGTTTTAAAATGTTAGCGGCATCCATAGCGCCTTGTCCGCCACCAGCACCAACAAGGGTGTGAATTTCATCTATAAATAAGACAATATCGCCTTCGCTTGAGGTGACTTCTTTGATGACTGCTTTAAGCCGTTCTTCAAACTCACCTTTGTATTTGGCACCAGCAATAAGGGCACCCATATCAAGCGCAAAAATCTGCTTGTCCTTTAAGTTTTCTGGAATATCACCATCGATAATTCTGTGTGCTAAACCTTCAGCGATAGCGGTTTTACCCGTACCAGGTTCACCCACTAAAATTGGATTGTTTTTGGTACGACGCGACAAAATTTGAAGGATTCTCCTAATTTCTTCATCTCTACCAATCACAGGATCTAACTTGCCATCGCGGGCCAATTGATTGAGGTTTTTGGCATATTTATTTAAGGCGTTATAGGTCTCCTCTTGACTTTGAGAGGTGACTCGGTCTCCTTTGCGCAATTCGTCAATGGCCGCTTGTAAACCTTTTTCGTTAACACTTTGGTCTTTTAAAATCTGTGAAATTTTACTTTTAGATTTAAATATGGCTAAGACTAAATGCTCGATAGACACGTAGTCGTCATTCATCTTTTTCGCGATGATAGAGGCTTCGTTTAGAGTTTTGCTCGCCTCACGGGAAAGCATAATATCTCCACCTGAAACTTTCGGAAAACTTTCAAGTTCTTTATCCAAAATTTGCTGAAGCATGGCCAAATTAACGTTAAGCTTTTTAAGCAAAAACGGAAGCACGTTTTCATCAACCTCTAAGAGCGCCTTAAAAATGTGCTCATTTTCTATTTGCTGATGTCCTAAGCTCTGCGCAAGCTGCTGGGCTTGCTGCACAGCTTCTTGCGATTTTATGGTATAATTATTAAAGTTCATAATATGGACTGCTAAAGCAGCTATTTTTTATTGTTTTACTTAACTTTGTGGTACTAGGAACAATTATCTTACCAATTCAATAACGTAAGAATTTAACGACAAAATGTCGGTTTTATTCTATTTTTTAATGACGTTTTGTCTGTACGTAAGTTTACGATTTAGTTTCGACTTATAGAATGACAATGGTCATTTTAGTTGATTTTGAAGGTTTTGAAAAAGATACCGATTAGTTTTTTTAAAACATTATTTAGCTTTTGTGAGACACTCAAAATCAGGTCAATTAAATAAAGAAGTAATAACACTATTTCCTATTTTAGAGGGAAACATAAAACTATATTTTTAAAATGTTTAAGAAATTATTTGGCTCATCAGAGCCTAAAGACAAAAAAGTGTTGCCTTGGATTGCGTTGACCTCCAAAGCACAATTAGCGGATATTACCAAGAAATCCGAAGGAAAAACACAAGTGGTATTTAAGCACTCTACACGCTGCGGAATAAGTAGTATGGTGTTGCGACAATTTGAAGCTGCTTATGATTTAGACCTCAATGTCGATCTTTATTTTTTAGATTTACTGAATTATAGAGATGTATCTAATGAAGTGGGTGAGCAGTTTCAAGTGATGCACCAATCACCACAGCTTATTGTGATTAGGAATGGAGTAGTGGTGGCGCATGAGAGTCATGGTGCTATAAATGAATTGGATTTAGAACGCTTTGTTTAGGTAAAACTGCAGTTCGTTTTATTTGGGTCGTACCGTGTTGAAATACGGTATAGCAACCGACCTATTCAGCTTGTTTAGTAGCTTAATTCGTAACACGGCGAGATTGACTACAAACTCAATTTCTTTTTTTGATGCTTAAAATTACAAGGATGTCTGAACCAAATGATAAGCCTGCTGCGCAATTTCTAGTTCTTCATTAGTGGGAATAATTAGTATTTTAACTTTAGAATCTGCGGTGTTGATTTCTCGTAAGGTTTTTGATTTTTCCTGGTTCTTACTTGTGTCTAATTGTATTCCGAAGTAATCCATATCGTCACAAACCAATTGTCTTATGGTGTTTGAGTTCTCTCCAATACCTGCTGTAAATACAATAGCATCTAATCCGTTCATCACCGCGGTGTAAGCGCCAATATATTTTTTAATCTGATAGGCGTTCATACTTAAGGCAAGCAAACAATCTGAGTTCCCTTTTTCCGCCTCGGCTTCAATATCTCTTAAATCGCTATATGTTGTAAGACCTAACATACCGCTTTTTTTAGTGAGCAATGTATTGACTTCATTTAAACTATAACCTAAGGTATTCACCAAGTAAAACACTATTGAATGATCTATATCACCACTTCGAGATCCCATAATTAGGCCGTTAGACGGGGTAAATCCTAAACTGTGATCTACACTTTTACCGTTAACAACGGCCGTCATACTGCAGCCATTACCCAAATGAATACTTATAATTTTTGAAGTTTTTAATTTGAGATAGGCCATTGCTTTTTCTGATACATATTTATGACTTGTGCCGTGAAAACCATAAAGCTGAATGCGGTGTTTTTTATAGAGTTCATTGGGAATGGCATAACGTTTCGCTTTTTCTGGTATTGTTTGATGAAACGCCGTATCAAATACAGCCACTTGTTTTGCTGAAGGGAAAAGCGCCTCAGACACTAGGATTCCCTCAAGGTTATTGGGGTTGTGCAGAGGAGCCAAATCGGCATATTTTCCAATTTCAAGCTTTACTTCAGGAGTAATTATAGTGGTCTCTGAAAATGAATTACCTCCATGCACCACACGATGCCCCACAATAGTCACGTCCTCTGCTTTATGAATAACTCCCGTTTCTGGATCAACTAGCAAGGCAACGATGCGCTCTAGTCCTTCTTTATGTGATTTTATAGCTTCGGTACGTTGTATAGAAGTCGTGTTGGTTTTATAACTTAGAATGGCATCTTCATCACCGATTCGCTCAACCATACCGCTGCACAATAGGATTTCGCTTGGCATTTCAATGAGTTGAAATTTTATAGAAGAGCTTCCAGAATTAATTATTAATAGGTTCATTTTATAATGTTTAAATGCTTTGTGCTTGAATAGCAGTGACGATGACCGTGTTAAAAATATCCTCAACAGTACAACCACGACTTAAATCGTTTACGGGTTTATTTAAACCTTGAATGATTGGTCCAATGGCCAGGGCTTTGGTTTCGCGTTGCACGGCTTTATAAGTGTTATTTCCTGTGTTGAGATCTGGAAAAATAAACACATTCGCTTGACCTGCGACTTGAGAATGCGGTAATTTTGCTTTTCCCACTTTATTATCTACGGCAGCATCGTATTGAATAGGACCTTCCACGGTTAAATCGGGTCTTTTAGTTTTAACAATTTCTGTTGCTGTTCGCACGCGTTCCACATCCACACCAACACCAGAAGTTCCTGATGAATAGGATAGCATTGCAATTTTTGGTTCAATACCAAAAGCTAAACTCGTTGCTGCTGAAGAGATGGCGATTTCTGCAAGTTGTTCTGAGGTGGGATTAGGGTTTATGGCACAATCTCCATAAACGGAAACCCGATCTTCTAAACACATAAAAAATACGGAAGACACAATTGAAGCTTCGGGTTTGGTCTTTATTAATTGCAGCGCTGGTCGAATGGTATGTTGGGTTGTATGCACAGCTCCAGAAACCATGCCGTCAGCATCGCCATTGTATACCATCATCGTTCCAAAATAAGAAACATCTTCCATGAGATCCTTAGCCATAGCAAGGTTGACATTTTTATGCTTTCTCAGTTCAAAAAGTGTTTTTGCGTAGACTTCAAAATATTCAGATTCAACAGGATTTATGATATTAATTGTAGCGCTATCTAAAGCGAGATCTAACGCTAGAATTTTTTCTTCGATTTGATTTTTATCTCCTAGCAAGGTAATTGTTACCGCATCTAAATCAATTAACTGCTTTGTTGCTCTTAAAATACGTTCGTCTAAACCCTCTGGTAATACAATATGTTTTTTATTTAATTTTGCAGTTTTCAATAAATTATACTGAAACATTCTCGGAGTCGTCTTCGTCGTTTTGAAGGTAATTAGTCGCTCTTCAAGCGCTGCGACGTTAACGTACTTTTCAAAATTCTTTATTGAGGTGAGAATCTTCTGTGTATTCTCTGCGTAAATTTGCGATTTTATGGTGCCTATCGCGTTGGCTACCGCGAAGGTGCCGCCCTCAACGGAGATGATGGGGACAATTTCCGAAAGTCCTTCTATCAATTTAATAATAGCATCTTCTGGCACGAGTCCGCCCGTAAGTACAATACCAGAAACTGCAGTATAGTTATCCGATACGTTTGCTTGTAATGCTCCCAGAATAATATCTGCTCTATCGCCGGGCGTAATGACCAAGCCATTCTCTTTTAAGTACATGAGATAATTGCGCAGTTGCATGGCGCCAACGCTAAAATTTCCCGCTTGATTATTGATGTACGCAGATCCAAAAAGTATCTTAGCGTTTAAAACATCGACGATTTCTTTAATTGAAGGATTGGATAAAATGGGATCAATAGGAATCGCGTTTAGTATAACATCTTTAGGAAAGTGTTTTTTTAATTCAGAAACAACCAGACTTTGAGTTGCAGGATCAACTTTATTGGCAATAACCGATAACACATCTACGCCGTGATCTTTAAAAGCATCAAAAGCTATTTGTAAATTTCCTATGAGTTCTTCTATGGGCTTGTCTAAACCGCTAGACAAAATTATAGCAGGGATTCCCAAGTTTTTAGCAATTTGAATGTTAATATCAAATTCTATAATAGAGCCTTCTCCAGAAAAACCAGTTCCTTCAACGAGTACAAAATCGAAACGCTCTTCAATAGCTTTGTATTTTTCAATTATAGTACTGATAATTTCGTCGTCTTTATCCTCATTTTTTTTCTTTATGACTTCACTTCGCTTAAAAGCATAAGCATCCTTAAATTTTAAGTCTAAATTAAAATACGTGATAATAGTATG
>CAYMDB010000168.1:0-6788 GCA_964388865.1 uncultured Flavobacteriaceae bacterium | reverse complement strand
CTCACTTCTTCAGAAGCATAAGACTCAAACTTTTTAAAGTTTTCTCTGAAGGCGTTAGATAATTTAAAGGCCATTTTGTAGTAGGCTTCGTCATTATTCCAGGTTGTTCTTGGACTCAAAACTTCTGTAGGAACACCAGGACAAGTTCTTGGCTGGGCTACTCCGAATACGGAATGTATGTGATAATCTTCGTAAGTATAATCTTTTAAGTCTCCGTTAAGCGCAGCATTAATCATGGCTCTTGTGTATTTTAGTTTCATACGTGTGCCAACACCGTAAGGACCACCTGTCCAGCCTGTATTCACCAACCACACATTCACACCTGCGTCTTTCATTTTTTTGCTTAGCATAGCGGCATATTCCGTTGGGTGTAGTGGCATAAATGGGGCTCCAAAACAAGCCGAGAAACTTGGTACTGGCTCTACAACACCTGCTTCTGTACCGGCAACTTTTGCCGTGTAGCCAGAGATAAAGTGATAAGCTGCTTGTGCTGGTGTCAGTTTAGAAATTGGAGGTAAA
This sequence comes from uncultured Flavobacteriaceae bacterium, assembly GCA_964388865.1. Taxonomy (GTDB): domain Bacteria; phylum Bacteroidota; class Bacteroidia; order Flavobacteriales; family Flavobacteriaceae; genus Winogradskyella. Next base: position 6,269 of record CAYMDB010000168.1, on the reverse strand, counting down.
ACACCAAAGGCATCTGCCGTAAGGAAAAAGATATTCTTTGGATTTTTACCAATTGAGGGTTGTTTGATATTATCGATATGATAGATAGGGTAACTCACTCGTGTATTTTGCGTAATAGACGTATCAGCAAAGTCCACATGGCCATCGGCATCTAAAATTACGTTTTCTAGAATGGCACCTTTTTTAATCGCCTCAAAAATTTCTGGTTCTTGTTCTTGAGATAGATTTATGACTTTAGCATAGCAACCTCCTTCAAAATTAAACACCGTGTTTTCTTTGGTCCAGCCGTGCTCATCATCACCAATTAAACTGCGGTTGGCATCTGTAGATAAAGTTGTTTTTCCTGTTCCGGACAAACCAAAGAAGATAGCTGTGTCATTAGCTTTCCCCACATTGGCACTGCAATGCATGGGTAAGGTGTCTTTAAATACTGGAAGTATAAAATTTAAGGCAGAAAAAATACCTTTTTTAATTTCGCCAGTGTAACCTGTACCACCAATAAGTGCGATTTTTCTTGTAAAATCTAATATAGCGAAATTGTGCTGACGAGTGCCATCAATTTCCGGATCTGCCAAAAAACCCGGAGCATTCACAACCGTCCACGCTGGCGTAAAGTCGTTTAATTCTTCTTCAGTAGGACGTAAAAACATATTATAAGCAAACATATTGCTCCAAGGGTATTCATTAATAACCCTAATGTTTAGTTTATACTTATCATCAGCACAGGCATAACTGTCACGGACGTAAACTTCTTTTTCAGATAAATAAGCTGCCACCTTATCATAAAGCTTCTGAAACGTATCACTTTCAAAGGGAATATTAATAGGTCCCCACCAAACTTTGTCTTGAGTAATAGCGTCTTTTACAATAAATCGATCCAAAGGAGATCGCCCTGTAAACTCACCGGTATTTACCGCTAAAGCACCAGAAGAAGCCTCTACTCCTTGTCCTTTTGAAATGGTTTCAGTATGAAGCTCATCTGGGGATAATTGATATCTAACTTTGGCGTTCTTTATGCCGTATTGCTCTAACGAAATCGTTTTCGTGGACTGGGTATGGTTTGCCATAATCTGTATGTTGGTTTAGGCCGTAAAATTAAAATTTTATTTTAAAACAGCACAGCAGATTGGTATTAATCATCTCCTTTTCTGAAGATACCAATTAGCATTATCAACCAAGAAACAATTAAGAGCAGTCCGCCTAATGGGGTTACTAAGGCAATAGTTTTAAAATCGAAAGCAGTAAGCACATTTGTCGCCAATCCGTAAATTGAGCCCGAAAAGAAAATCACGCCCACTAATGCTAGATAAAAAACAACCTTCTTCAATTTTAGAGTTAAAAAAGAGGTGCTTCCTAGAATTAAAAATAAAAACGCGTGATACATTTGATAGCGCACTCCGGTTTCAAAAGATTTAATAGCGTCAGGCTCAACTAACTTTTCTAAGCCGTGAGCTGCAAAGGCACCCAAAACAATAGCTAATAGTCCTAAAATTGATCCTGCTATTAATAATTTTCTGTTCATAATTTAACTGTGGTTTTGGTTTCTAATGCCTTTTGTATTTATTACATTCGTGCACTACAAAATTAAATATAATGCGAAAGATTCTAATCATTGGCGCCGGAAAATCGGCCTCTTACCTCATAAAATATTTATTGAACAAGTCGAAATCCGAAAACCTTCACATCACTATTGGCGATCTCAATATAGAGAATGCAAAACAGCTTATTGGTGAGCATCCTAATACTGAGGTGATTCATCTTGATGTTTTCAACGCGGCATCAAGAGCAAAGGCTATAAAAAATGCCGACATTGTAATTTCAATGCTTCCCGCACGCTTTCATATTGAAACAGCGAAAGACTGTCTAACGTATAAAAAAAATATGGTTACGGCGTCTTACGTCAGTGAAGAGATGCAAGCCCTAGATGAAGAAGTCAAGGCTAATGGTCTTATTTTTATGAATGAAATTGGTGTAGATCCCGGTATTGATCACATGAGTGCCATGCATGTTATTGATCGTATAAGAGATAAAGGCGGCAAATTGATTTTGTTTGAATCCTTTACCGGAGGTTTAGTCGCACCAGAAAGCGATAATAACTTATGGAATTACAAATTTACATGGAACCCAAGAAACGTGGTTGTTGCCGGACAAGGGGGTGCTGCAAAATTTTTACAAGAAGGGCAATTTAAGTACATTCCTTACCACAGACTATTTAGACGTACCGAATTTTTAGATGTAGAAGGTTTCGGACGTTTTGAAGGTTATGCCAACAGAGATTCACTGAAATATCAGGAGGTTTATGGTTTAGAGCACGTCAAAACATTATACCGTGGTACCATGCGACGTGTTGGATTCAGTAGAGCTTGGAACGCTTTTGTACAATTAGGTATGACAGACGATAGCTACACCATCGATGATAGTGCGAATATGAGCTATCGCGATTTCGTAAATGCTTTCCTAGCGTACAGTCCAACGGATTCTGTTGAACTCAAATTTAGACACGCCCTTAAGATTGATCAAGACGATCTTATTTGGGACAAATTCTTAGAATTAGATATTTTTAATTCGAAAAAAATGGTGGAATTAGACAAAGCGACACCCGCTCAAATTCTACAAAAAATATTAATGGATAGCTGGTCTTTAAGCTCTGAGGATAAAGATATGATCGTCATGTATCATAAATTTGGTTATGAGTTAAATGGCGAAAACTTTCAGATTGATGCCACCATGGTGGCTCTTGGAGAAGACCAAACTTATACGGCTATGTCTAAAACAGTAGGCTTACCTGTTGCTATTGCTACATTGGCCATTCTCAATGGAAAGATTACCACGCCAGGGGTTCAAATTCCGATTACCAAAGAAGTTTATACCCCAATTTTAGAGGAGCTAAAAACATATGGTATCAATTTCAGAGAAACAAAAGGACCTTATTTGGGTTATAACCCGCTTAACCTCTAAAGACATCATAAGTAAGTGTGCTATGTACTGAAAGATTCTGATAATGCTTGTTAAAATTTTCCGATTTAAAAAAAATTTGTATATTGGCAACCTAATTTGTTTCAAATCAAATTAATACCCAAATCAACCTGTAAAATTTGAGTTTTTAAAGGACTCTATTTTACGCTATCTAAATCTAAAAAACATGAAAAACCTACGCTTACTTCAAATGTTTGTCTTCGTATTATGTATTGTCTCTTGTGATAAAGACGATAACAACGATGACCAATCTCCACTTTCGGACGACCCAGGAATTACGGCTACCATTGATGGTGGTTCCTATTCAAACTATGCTTTTAAAGATGGAATTTATCAAATTACTACTGGCGCCAACGGCAACACCATGAGTATTAATGCCGCCGATGTTAACGGTGATCAAGTCACTCTATTTTTAAATGCTACTGGCGGTTTTAGTGCTGGAGTAGTTAAGACTATGGGTGCATTAGATGACAACAATTTCACCAATTACGTGAATATTAGACAACAAAGCAGCACGCAAATTAGCTATATGTCTACAGCAGGTAATGTAAAGATTACGAAAAATAGAGTACATCCTACAGAAGCAGGAATGCGTTTAATTTCTGGAACGTTTAATATTACGGCGACTTCAACAAGCGATGCTAACACCACGGAAATGACAGGATCATTTACCGAATTAGAATACCAAGAATAAAACTAAATTCATTAGCCTTGTACTTTCTAATTAAAATTGATTTGCTACTTTTAGCTTTCAGTTTTAAAGAGAAAGTACAATGAAGGTGAATGATAATGGGATTTACATAGATGGTATCGATAAAAAAATCCTAAGAGCTTTAATGGAAGATGCTAGAACGCCAATTCTTGAAATTGCGCGCAGCGTTGGTATTTCTGGTGCTGCGATTCACCAAAGGCTTAAAAAACTTGAAAAGTCGGGTTTATTGGCAGGCTCTAAGTTTATAATTAACCCTAAAGCTTTGGGCTATACCACTATGGCTTTTGTTGGTATTTATTTGGATAAAGCAGTGAGCAATCCTGAAGCGGTAAAGCAATTACAGAAAATTCCAGAAGTTATCGAGTGCCATTACACGACTGGCCATTGGAGTATTTTTATTAAAATTTTGTCCCGAGATAATGAGCATTTAATGCATGTTCTTAATTCTGAAATTCAAAGCATAAAAGGGGTTTCTAGAACTGAAACCTTTATATCCCTGCAAGAGCAAATTAATCGGCAGATTAAAATTTAAGATCTATCATTTATTAGACCTCACAGGTTTTTAAAACCTGTGAGGTCTTTAGTCGATTAAACACGATAATAAACTTTCACCAAACGTGAACTATAATTCTATATAAAACCAATTAAGGCGCCGGATTAGGAATTTTAGCATGAACGGCATCAATAGCTTTCAGAATCTCTTCTGATAAAGAAATGTCGATACTATTGATGTTTTCTTCCAACTGCGGAACACTAGTTGCCCCAATAATATTGCTGGTTACAAAAGGCCTTTCAGTTACAAAAGCTAAAGCCATTTGAGCTAAACTCATATTGTGATCTTCCGCTATTTTTAAATAGTGCTTGGTAGCTTCAGTAGCTTGTTCGCCGCTGTATCTCGCAAATCTTGGAAACAATTTTAAACGTGCATTATCTGCCGCTGTTCCTTTAATATATTTACCAGATAAGACGCCAAATGCCATTGGTGAATAAGCCAACAATCCAATATTTTCTCTGATAGCAATCTCTGCCATATCACCTTCAAACACTCTATTTATAAGTGAATAGGCATTTTGCACGGTAATCATTCGCGGCAAATTGTGCGTTTTAGATTCACTAAGGTAACGCATAGTGCCCCAAGCTTTTTCATTGGAAATCCCTACTTGTCTTATTTTTCCTGCCTTAATGAGTTCATCTAAGCTGTGGAGCACAGCATTAAAATTATCCTCCCATTGATCATCAGAATTATGCTTGTAATCTCGAACACCAAAGGTATTGGTTTGGCGCTCTGGCCAATGCAATTGATAGAGATCGATATAATCTGTTTGTAAACGTTTTAAACTGTGGTTTACCGCATCATTCAAAGCTTCTTTGCTAAATCCGTTAGTTCTAATATGAGCGGTATAGTCACCCGGACCTGCGATTTTAGTGGCTAACACCACCTTGTCTCTTTGTTTGGTTTTGGTGAACCAGTTTCCTATAATGCGTTAGGTTTCAGCGTAAGTTTCTGCTGTTGCTGGTACGGGATAAAGTTCAGCACAGTCGAAGAAATTCACTCCTTTATCTAGCGCTAAATCCATTTGAGCAAAGCCTTCTTCTTGGGTGTTTTGGTTGCCCCAAGTCATGGTGCCGAGGCATATTTTGCTCACTTTTATATCGGTGTTTGGTAGTGTTGTGTATTTCATGTTTTACTATTAATTGTTATTAAGCGGACATATGCTGTTCGCAAAAAATCGTTCTTTAAGTATTAAGCCTTTAGGATGCTCGTTTCATAATATTCCCCGTGAAAACGAGGATCTTTTTATTAGTTCAACTTAATTCAAAACGCACTCAACTGCGCTTAAAATGCTAAAGTTAAGCAAAGATAGAAGACCTCACAGGTTTTTGAAACTTGTGAGGTCTAAAATGTGTGTTAATTTTATGTAATTTAAATTGCGTAAAGGAAAGATTAGGCGAAAGGTATAAATACTTCTCGATTTACGTTGCAAGCTACCTTCTAACAAACTATTTTTTGTCTTTGGTAATGCTCGACGTGACTGAAAGGTTTGAAGTTAAAAATCAGAATAACATTTGGTTTCTACGAGCTATTGAGATGAATCGCTTTAATGTCTGAACAAAGCATAATTTAAGCAAGCACTTCGACTGCGCTCAGTGTGACAGATGTAGCTAATAATAGAAGACCTCACAGGTTTCAAAAACCTGTGAGGTCTAAAATATGTGGTAATTTTATATAGTTTCAATTTCTGTAAAGTTAGGGTTAACGTAAAGTCACAAAATCTTCTCTACTTACTTTGCAAGCTACCTTCTAACAAACTATTTTTTGTTTTTGGTAATACTCAAAGTGACAGAAAGATTCAAGGTCAGAAATTTGAGTAAGATCAGGTTACTGAGAGTTTTTTGAGGAATCTCGATGTTGGTTTAACAAAGTTTAATTTTATGAAGCACTTCGACTGCGCACAGTCTGACCTATGTGGGTAAAGATATAAGACCTCACAGGTTTTAAAACCTGTGAGGTCTAAAACCTGTGAGGTCTAAATAAATGTTAAGGTTTTGTTTTATGAGATTCCTGCCTTCGCAGGAATTT
>CAYMDB010000167.1:0-6798 GCA_964388865.1 uncultured Flavobacteriaceae bacterium | reverse complement strand
TGCTCATCAGGGGTTGAAACCATTGCTATGGCTACTGCAAAAATTCAGGCGGGAATGGCTCATTGCATCATCGCAGGTGGCGCAGAGAGTATGAGTTCAGTGCCTATGACGGGTTATAAACCTGAATTAAACTATGCTATTGCAAAATCTGGTCATGAAGATTATTATTGGGGCATGGGAAATACTGCTGAAGCGGTTGCAAAACAATTCAACGTTTCTCGTGAAGACCAAGATGAGTTCGCTTACAACTCGCATATGAAAGCTCTAAAAGCTCAAGCTGAAAATCGTTTTCAAGATCAAATCGTCCCTATTGAAGTTGAGCAAACTTATGTTGATGAGAATGGAAAAAAAGCAACTAAATCCTATACGGTAACTCAAGATGAAGGACCAAGAAAAGGAACGAGCATAGAAGCTTTGTCAAAATTACGTCCAGTATTTGCCGCTAAAGGAAGTGTCACCGCAGGTAACTCATCACAAACGAGTGATGGTGCCGCTTTTGTGATGATTATGAGTGAGGATATGGTAAAAGAATTAAATCTCGAGCCTATCGCACGATTAGTAAATTACGCTGCTGCAGGTGTTGAACCACGCCTTATGGGCATTGGACCAGTAAAAGCCATTCCTAAAGCCTTAAAATTAGCAGGGTTAAAGCAATCCGACTTAAAGTTAATCGAATTAAATGAGGCTTTTGCATCGCAGTCTATTGCCGTTATCAGAGAATTGGATTTAAATCCAGATATCATCAACGTCAATGGAGGTGCCATTGCACTCGGGCATCCCTTAGGATGTACCGGAGCAAAATTATCGGTTCAACTTTTTGATGAAATGCGAAAACGCAATATGCAAGGTAAATATGGAGCGGTGACAATGTGTGTTGGAACTGGTCAAGGAGCTTGTGGGATATATGAGTTTTTAAATTAGGAAAAGAGACACGTAGAGTCTAGAATCTAGACTTAAAACATAATAATTACAACTTACAGTCTAGAATCTAATTTCTAGCTGTCTAGAATCTCAATTTAAATGGAAACAAAAGAAAAAGAATTATTAAGAGGCGGACAATTTCTAGTAAAAGAAACCAACTGCGAAGACATTTTTACTCCTGAAGATTTTTCAGAAGAACAAACCATGATGAAAGAAGCCGTTATGGAATTTAACGAGCGCGAAATCATTGCTCACAAACCGCGCTTTGAAGCGAAAGATTACGCACTAACCGAAGAAGTGATGCGTAAGGCTGGCGACTTAGGATTTTTAGGGGTTGCTGTTCCTGAAGCTTATGGCGGATTAGGAATGGGATTCGTTTCCACCTGTCTTACTTGCGACTATATTTCTAGTGGTACAGGGTCGTTTAGTACAGCCTTTGGTGCACACACAGGAATTGGAACCATGCCCATCACCCTCTACGGAACTGAAGAACAAAAACAAAAGTATGTTCCAAAATTAGCCACAGGCGAATGGTTTGGTTCTTACTGTTTAACAGAACCAGGCGCAGGATCGGATGCAAACTCTGGTAAAACCACTGCTGCATTATCTGCTGACGGAAAATCTTATAAAATTAACGGTCAAAAAATGTGGATTTCCAATGCAGGATTCTGTCGTTTGATGATTGTTTTTGCACGAATTGAAGATGATAAAAACATTACAGGATTTATTGTAGAATATGATAAAGCTAACCCTAATGGTATCACTTTAGGTGAAGAAGAACACAAATTAGGAATTAGAGCCTCTTCTACCCGCCAGGTATTTTTTAATGACACTGTTATTCCTGTAGACAACATGTTGGCTGGTCGTGGTGAAGGCTTTAAAATTGCCATGAATGCCCTTAATGTAGGTAGAATTAAATTAGCTGCGGCTTGTTTAGATTCGCAACGACGCATTCTTACCACTGCTGTAGAATACGCCCTTGAACGCAAACAATTTAAAACTGCTATTGCCGATTTCGGTGCTATTAAAACCAAATTAGCAGAAATGGCGGCTAGCGCTTATGCTGGTGAATCAGCAACCTATAGAGCTGCAAAAAATATAGAAGATAGAATTATCATGCGTGAAGAAGCTGGAAATTCTAAGCAAGAAGCAGAGTTAAAAGGTGTAGAGGAATATGCTATTGAATGTTCTATTTTAAAAGTGGCTGTTTCTGAAGACGTTCAAAACTGTGCTGATGAAGGTATTCAAATCTTTGGTGGTATGGGATTCTCTGAGGAAACACCGATGGAAGCCGCTTGGAGAGATGCTAGAATCGCAAGAATTTACGAAGGCACCAACGAAATTAACCGAATGCTTTGTGTTGGCATGTTGGTGAAGAAAGCCATGAAAGGTCACGTGGATTTATTAGGACCTGCACAAAAAGTTCAAGAAGAACTGATGGGAATTCCTTCGTTTGAAACACCAGATTATTCGGAGTTGTTTTCAGAAGAAAAGGAAATGATTAAGAAATTGAAAAAGACCTTCTTAATGGTTGCTGGTGGTGCTGTCCAGAAATTTGGACCGCAACTCGAAGAGCACCAACAATTACTCATTGCCGCTGCAGATATTTTAATTGAAATCTATATGGCTGAATCGGCAATTTTAAGAACTGAAAAGAACGCCAAACGTTTTGGTGAAGCATCGCAATCGGCTCAAATAGCCATGGCTAAATTATATTTGTATCACGCTGTAGATATCGTTGAAGAAAAAGGAAAAGAAAGTATTATTTCTTTTGCTGAAGGCGACGAACAACGTATGATGCTTATGGGCCTTAAACGTTTTACGAAATATCAAAACTATCCAGATATCGTAGACTTACGTATTGAGATAGCCGAAAAAGTAAAAGCAGAGAAAAAGTATTGCTTTTAGTTTATTCAGTTTAAGTTAAAAAAAAGCCAATTCAATCCTGATAGCAATCAGGAGAATTGGTTTTTTATTCATATTTTAGTTCTTAGTCTCTATTAATACATTTAAATTATTTTTTCTATCGCGAAATTTCAATAAAGCTGCATAAAGAGCCCTTGCAATATCCTGTTGATGTAATTCATTATTTAATCTTTTTCTATCCTCTGCGTTAGACAAAAAACCTAGCTCCAACATTACACTGGGGCATTCAATATTTTTTAAAATATATAAACTAGCCTTTTTTAAATCACCTTTGTTAACAATATTATTTTCTATTTGTTGATCTATCAATAACCATCCAACAGCAAAAGATAGCATATCACTGTCAGTTTTATTATTTACAAATGCCTCAACTCCGTTTATCGACTTATCCTCTGAAGTATTGCAATGCAAGCTTATAAATACATCTGCATTTTGAGAATTTACAAACTTTGCACGCTCGTCTAAAGTAAAAAAATCATCCGCATTTCTCGAGGTAATTATTTTTACCTTTTCATCGCTCAATTTTGATAATTCTTTTGAGATATTGAGAACTATATCTTTTTCATTTTGAGAGCCATAATCATGTCCACCATGGCCAGCGTCTATAACAACAATTAATGGATCTTCTAAATTTTTATATGAACTGAAAACAAAGATGCCCGTTGTAAGCAAAATTACCAAGAAAATTTTTAGGGACCGTTTTAGCACGGATGATTTTGATTGATGTAACATATTAATTCGATTTTTAATTTGAATGAAATTAAATCCGCTAGTGAGAGGAACTCGGTATTCCTTGTGGCCTAAGTTTATAATAACACTGGAGTAATCTTCAATAGAAATGCCAGACAAAACCGATATATCATCTGCGATATACTCGTGATTTTGAAGTATGGCTTTCCGATATAACCAAACAAAAGGATTAAACCAAAGTACACAAATTAACAATTCAGAAATTATAATATCTATGGTGTGTAGTTGTTGACTATGAACTGCTTCATGCCTCATTACACTTTCATATTCTTCATTAGTTAAAACATGGTTTTTGTTAATAAATACATAATTGAAAAAACTTGAAACCACATCAGAATCACTACTTTTTATCAGCTTAAGTTTTCCAAAGCGTAAGTAGTTAGCTCTAGTTAGCCTATGAATTTTTATCAAATTTCTCAAAAACCGAAACATTAGAAAACATGAGATGCTCAAATACAGATAATAGAAAGGGCTCTTCTGTGTTTCACTTGCCATCTCAACAGTCTCGTAAGACTCGTTTTTACTTTCCTGAGAAACCTCCACAGATTCCGTATAAACTTTAGCAGGAATTTCGCTTAAACTAGGAACGGAATTAAATAATTCTATTTCTAAAAAAGGCGCAGCTAAACAAAGTAGAATTGAACAAATTAAAAAGAAACGATTAAACTGAAATGTTTTTTGATTTCTAAGTAATAGTATATAAACTGTATAGGTACAGCCTAGGCTAATAATTGTATAAATAAAATAGCTCAGCATTTATCTTTTTTATTTTCGATTTTTTGTTTTAACAACTCTTGAAGTTCCTGAAGCTCTTGTATAGATAAATCTGCATTTTTTGTGAAAAATGAAGCAAATTGCGCCTTAGAATCATTAAAAAAATGTTGAATCATTCCATTAACCTGTCTAGAAAAATATTCGTTTTTTTTAAGAATAGGGTAGTATTGCTTATCTCGGCCCAAACGCTCAAAGCCGATATAATCTTTATCAACCATTCGTTTTAGTAAAGTTGAAATGGTGGTATATGCTGGTCTTGGTTCAGGGAATTTTTCTACGATATCTTTCATGAACCCATTTTCTAGCGTCCACAAATACTTCATAATTTGAAGTTCAGATTTATTTAGTTGTTTTATATCCACATTTATAGTTTTAATACTACAAATGTAGTAATAAAATTGAATTATGCAAATTCATTAAAAAAAAATGACGACATATAACTTTTGTCATTTGCTTTCTTGTAAGAATGAATCTGCTTTTTTCACTACCTTTGAGCACATAAAGCTCAAGCCATGAAAAACAGTATTTTTCTTCTATTTATTTTAATTGCTTTTTCTAACTGTAAAAACAAGGACACGAAAGAAGTTGAGACCATTAGCGACAAAGCATCTACTAAACTAGAAAAACAACTTATAGAGGTTTTTAAAGCCAAAGACCGCATCAGTATTGATGGAGTTGCCGATGATGCCGCATGGCAAAACAATAAATGGTATCCAATAGATCAAGTTTGGTTAGGAGATTCACTCTCAGACACTGATTTTTCCGGTCGCTATAAATTGAGTTGGTCAGACGAGGCCCTTTATATTTTAGCCGAAATTAAAGATGATACCCTAATTGATAAAACTAAAAATCCTTTAGTTAACTGGTGGGATGATGATTGCCTGGAAATTTTTGTCGATGAGGACAATAGCGGTGGAGAACATCAATTTAATCATAATGCCTTTGCTTATCATATTGCTTTAGATGGCAACATTGTAGATATGGCTACAACACAAGAAGGCAAACTTTTCAATTCTCATATTCAATCTGAAGTCAGCACAACAAACACTGTTTCAATTTGGGAAGTTAAAATGCTATTGTTTGATGATAGTTACAACGATGACAACAATGCCATAAACACTCCCATAAAGTTAAAAGCAAACAAAAAAGTGGGATTCGCTCTAGCTTATTGCGATAATGACTACAGCGAAACTAGAGAACATTTTATAGGTTCTGTTGCTGTTGAAGGTGACGACAAAAACCGCGGATGGATTGATGCCAATATCTTTGGAACACTATTATTATTGGATTAAAAAATACCTTAAAAGACCTAACAGGTTTTAAAAACCTGTTAGGTCTAAATAGTATTAAAAAATTCTTTGACCACCCTATAGCTTAATAAAAAACGAGAATACTACTTAACCTATTGTATCTTTTACTCGCTCTTCTTCAGTAACATTAGATAAATTAATAGCGGTTTCAATTAAGGCTAAATGTGAATAGGCCTGAGGAAAATTACCCAATAAACGCTTCGTTTTAAAATCAATATCCTCACTAAATAATCCGAGGTGATTGCTATACGACAACAACTTATCAAACTGCTCAGTTGCCTTTTTCACCTCGCCTATTTTATATAAACTATTGATAAACCAAAAGGTGCAAATAGTAAACGAGGAAGATGGCAATCCGAAATCATCCTTGTTTTTATATCTGTAAAGTAAGCCTTCAAAACACAGATCGCGCTCAATAGCTTTTACTGTACTCACAAATTTTGGATGCTTAGCGTCAATAAATCCATAAGACTCCATTAATAAAACGGAGGCATCTAGCTCCTCTGTGTCATAAGCTTGAGTAAAGGCTTGTATTTTCTCATTCCATGCCTTTTCCATAATATCTTTTCTAATGGCTTTTTCAAGCAATTCCCATCTTTCAATTTTTGAGGTTTTACCTAAAAGTTTAGCCACTTTTAAGGCCTTATCTACAGCCGTCCAACACAGTACTTTAGAAAAGGTAAAATGCTGGTCGCCCTCTCTAAATTCCCAAATACCTTTATCGGGTTCCTCCCAATGTTTTCCTACGACCCAAACAATACCTTTGGTAATCGTCCATAAATCTTCACCATTATCAATATCATTACTAAAATGAACCAGTAACTGATAAATAACATCCATTAAAATACCGTAAATATCATTTTGCTTTTGTTTGTAGGCCGCATTGCCGACCCTAACAGGTTTAGAGTTTTTATAACCAGACAGATGGTCTAAAGTTTCTTCAGTGAGTTTCTTTTCACCACTAATGCCATACATTATTTGCAGTTTTTCATCCTTATCTGGCATCAGACTAATAATAAATTTGAGATAACGTCGTGCTATATTTTTATGACCAAGTTTAGACATTACCTTTATCACCATTGATGCATCTCTAATCCAACAAAAACGGTAATCCCAA
>CAYMDB010000166.1:0-6843 GCA_964388865.1 uncultured Flavobacteriaceae bacterium | reverse complement strand
TTTGATTTGTTGTAATCTTTTTGGCAGGCTAACACGAAAGAGAGCAGCACGATTAAAAAACATAATTTCTTCATTAAAATAAAATTGTGCTTACAAAGATATAAAGTTAAACCTCTAAACGGTATTGCTCTGCTAATAATCTAAAGGATTTTCTATGGTATTTGGTAACTCCATATGCAGCAATGGCAGCGCGGTGTTCTTTGGTTGGATAGCCTTTATTTTGTTTCCAGTTATAGGCTGGGAATTCCTCGTGAATTTTTTCCATGTACGCATCTCTGTACGTTTTGGCTAAAACTGAAGCAGCAGCAATACTCATATATTTAGAATCGCCCTTTACTATGGTTTGGTGCGGTATTCGTTTATAAGGTTTAAACCTATTACCATCAACTATAATAAACTGAGGAATCGTTTTGAGTAGGTCTATAGCGGCATGCATAGCTTTGATGGAGGCATTGAGAATATTGATATGATCAATTTCATCTTCAAAAATATGGGCTACACCGCAGGATAGCGCTTCATCTTCTATAATAGGGCGTAAAAGTATTCTGTTTTTTTCTGAAAGCTGTTTCGAATCCTTTAACAGGTGGTTACAGAACGTTTTTGGTAGAATAACTGCGGCAGCTGTTACAGGTCCGGCTAGGCATCCTCGACCAGCTTCATCTGTACCGCATTCAAAATCATAGGAAGAAAATTGTGTTTTGAGTTTCAAAATGTTAAAGTTTGGACAAAGTTAAAATTTTAACGCAACCATTTTGGGAGATATACATCTTAGTAGTGAGTTGTTTACCTAAAAAACATAAAAGAATAGTGGCTTTGAAGGTATTTTAAAACCTTAGCATATTAACATTTTTTTGGCGGAATCCCTTGCTAAATTAATATTTAATTAAGAAGTTTGCAGCTAGACTAACTCAAATAATTGTTTTATGAAATTAAAATTAACATGGTTATTAACGCTATTTATGGCGTTCGTGATGCAGTTCTCTTTTGCACAAGAGAAAACTGTCACAGGTACAGTTACAACGGCAGAGGATGGTTTACCCCTACCTGGTGCTAGTGTAATTGTAAAAGGGACCGCAAGAGGTCAACAAACAGATTTTGATGGTAAGTATACCATCGGGGTAAATAGAGGAGATGTTCTAGTCATCTCTTATGTCGGTATGAAAACTGCCGAAGTAAAAATAGGTGCTTCCAGCACTTACAACGTAGCATTAGCTTTAGATAATGCTTTAGAAGAAGTTGTTGTAACGGGTTTTACTACTGGCAATAAAGTTAAAACAACCTCTGCAGTTACCACTCTATCAGCTGAAACTGTAGATGCAAGACCAAACGCTTCTATCGCAGCTACAATGCAAGGTCAAGTGCCAGGTCTAAACATCGGTACAGGTTCTGGACAACCGGGTGCAAACAGTGTTATCCTTTTAAGAGGTATAGGTTCTATTAACGGTAACGTTGAGCCGCTTTTTGTTATTGACGGAGTTCCTGTAGATGAGGATAACTTTAGAAGTTTAAATAACAATGATATCGCGAATATCACTGTTCTTAAAGATGCTTCTGCTTCTGCTTTATACGGAAATAGAGGTGCCAATGGTGTCATTGTAATTACAACCAAAACTGGTACTTATGGCACGGGCTTGGCAATAAACTACAGAAGCCAATTTGGTTATTCTTTTCTACCAGAAAAAGGTTTTGATGTTATGAACTCTTTTCAGAAGTTGAGATTTAACAGAGATATCGGTTCTGGTTTTGGGTCGCAATTTTCTGACGCAGAAATTAATGCTGTAGCGCGTCAAGCGAATACAGACTGGGAGGACGTGTTCTTTAGACCAGGGGCAACGATAAGTCATAACTTGAGTTTAAGCTCTGGAACAGAATTATTTTCAACCTTTACGTCTCTCGGTTATTTTGAGCAAAATGGTGTCACACTAAGGAGTGATTTACAAAGATTTAACTTACGTTCAAACATTACTGGTAAAAGTTCAGACAATAAATTTAACTACGGTACTAATTTAAGTTTGAATTTTAGTAAAAATAATTTTATCCAGAATGAAGGTACAGGTAATTTGTCAAATCCGTTTCTTGTGCCTTATGTGGCTTTACCTTACTTTTCTCAATACAATGCAGACGGTAGTTTAAATATTGTAGGTTCGGGTTTGGATACTTTTGATAACACACCGTTTACAGCACTAAACAATACAGCCCTAAACACCAACAGAGAAGAAGAGATAAAATTCATTGGTTCTGTGAATGCCGACTACGAGTTTATAAAAAACGTAACGGCCTCTATACGTTTTGGTTTAGATTACACTTACGAACGAGGTATTTTTATAGAAGATCCAACGAGTGTTTACGGCTCTACTGCTGTTAATGGTGGTGAAGCAGAGTTTCAAGGAACTAATGCAGAGGGTTATACTAGAGATGTTCGATTTAATAATTTACTAGGCCTTAAATATGCCAATACCTTTGGAAAGCACGATATTGATTTTTCCGTATTTACAGAATACAATAAATCGTATTTAAATACATCAGGATTTACGCAAGTCGGACTCAATCCTAAGATATTCCAATTTGGAACAGGCTTTATTCCAGGAAACACATTTGAAGATTTAGATGGAGACGGATTAGCAGCTACTGATGGTACCGAGTTCCCTTATATTCCTGGAATTAGACTAAATGAAATAAAAGTAGGTATCTTCTCCTATTTTGGAGTGTTGCGTTATACTTTTGATAACAAGTATAATTTTCAATCCTCTGTGAGACGTGATGCTTCTTCTCGATTTGCTGAATCGAACAGATGGGGTACATTTTGGTCTGTATCGGGTTCTTGGAACGTGAACAACGAAAGTTTTATGGACGGATCTGATTTTAATAACTTAAAATTAAGAGCATCCTATGGGGTTACCGGTAATGATAGAATTACTGGAGGCTATTATGGTGCAGATGATGCTACTTTTGATCTCTATGCTCAAGGGTCTGGATACAACAACACTGTAGGTTTATTTGCAAGTCAAATCGGTAATAAAGACTTAAAGTGGGAGACTATTACACAAACTAATATAGGTATAGATTTTGGTCTTTGGGATAATAAATTTAGTGGTTCGGTAGATGTTTATGAAAAAGTTACGGATGATTTATTTCAGTCACTTCCTGTATCTGCCTTAAATGCAACCAATACATTGTCTGCTAACCTAGGGCAATTAACTAATACAGGTGCTGAACTTACTTTAAAATACCAACTCTTTTCAAATGCGAGAGGATTCAATCTGAGTTTATTTGCTAATGGATCTTACAATAAAAACGAAATTACAGAATTACCTAATGGTGTTAATGAAGTTTTGGGTACAGGTAGAACAAACAGTCTAAAAGTTGGAAAACAATTAGGTGAGTTCTTCGCTGTGAGATGGGCTGGTGTAAATCCTGCAAACGGTAACCCACTTTATTACGATATTGATGGTAATGTAACTGAAACTTTCAGTAATGACAATAGAGTGTGGACAGATAAATCAATTTATCCAACTTATCAGGGTGGTTTTGGTTTTAATAGTTCTTACAAAGGCTTCACCTTAGATACTCAATTTTCTTTTGTTGCTGATATTTACAGATATAATGGAAGCATTGGTGTAATTGAAGATCCTACGCTTACAACATTGTCTAATAGTTCAACATCACTTTTAAGAACATGGACGCAGCCAGGTGATATTACAGATATCCCTAGAGCGGGTTCACCGTCTGTACGTAATTTACTTACTGACAGATATATTGAAGATGCCTCATTCTTAAGATTGAGAAATATTGTTCTTGGTTATAATTTTTCAGAAGAGCTAAAAGATAATAAGTTCATCTCAGGTATTAAAGTATTTTTACAAGCAGAGAACTTAATCACTTGGTCTAAATGGAGAGGTTGGGATCCTGAATCTAGTTTTAGAAATTCAGATTTCTTCGATTACCCAACAACAAAAATATTCACACTTGGTGTTGATTTAACGTTTTAATAAAATAAGTATGAAAATAAATAATAAATTTATAGTATTAATGTTTGTGAGTCTCTTGTTTGCATGTAATGATGCAATAGAGATCAATCCAGAGGATGAATTTACTCCAGACATTACCTTTGAAAGTGTCAGTGACCTTCAACAAGGGTTAAGCGGTGTGTATGCACAATATGATTTTGAAAATGACATAACGTTTAACTCTATTTTTGCAGACAACACAAAACCTGGTGTTGACAATGGTGGGCAATTGATTAATCTTTACAATTGGGTGCTTCAGGCAGGTGAAGGCAATTCTACTGCCATTTGGAATTCGTATTACGCCATGATTAATGCTGCAAATAGAGTCATTGAGGCATCGGCTTTAGTTGATGTTTCAGATGAGGAACGAGCAACGTTCGATAATATTTTAGGTCAACTGTATGCTTTAAGAGCTGTTGCGCATTATCACTTGCACACCTATTACACAACAGATTATTTAGATGATTCTGCACTTTCATCGATTATTGCTGAACGAGTGCCAATTGTGACTGAGGTTTTTCCTAGAAACACCAACGAAGCCATGTATGCGTTTATAAATCAAGACTTAGACACGGCTCAAAGTCTTCTGGCGCCTGAGACCTCAGACAAGGGTTTTATTGGTCAAGATTTTGTAACGGGTTTAAGAGCCAGAATTGCTTTATTACGCAATGACGCAAGCGGAATTTCATTTGCGAATGACTTAATAGCCAAGTATGATCTTGCCAATCCAACACAGTACGTAAACATGTACCTAGATTCTAATGATACAGAGGTGATATTCAAATTATATAGAAATTCTGCTGTTGGGGGTATTTGGTATTTTACCAATAGTGCTGGTCCATTTATGGAAGCATCTAATGGTTTGTATAATGTATTGAACGAAGCATCAGATGTAAGGTTGAACGTGAACATTAATTTCGGAACCAATAATGGTGGTCCTAGTGTGCCTGAAGACAATTTACATCTTATTAATAAATACCCTGGAAGTTCGGCTCCTTTCGTTAGTAATATCAAAGCGATGCGTGTTTCAGAAATGTATTTAATAAAAGCTGAATTGCAGGTTAAAGTGCAAAATGATTTAGAGGGCGCGGCCCTTACTCTTAAAAGTATAAGAGATGCAAGAACAGGGACTTCTACAGCGCTTGTTACTTATGCAAATCCTACATTAGCTCTAGCAGACGTTATGAATGAAAGACGTATGGAGCTTGCTTTTGAAGGCCAACGTTATTTAGATATAAAAAGAAACAAAGCTTTACTCGGCGGTATCACTAGAAATGCTATTGATTGTGCCTCAGGCGGTAGTTGTGAACTTGGTGCATCAGATTACAGATTCACTTTACCTATACCACAGGTTGAAATCAATGCTTTTCCGGGTATTACTCAAAACCCAGGTTACTCTAACTAAAAAATATTATGAAAAAATTAATAAAATTATTTACGCTGTCATTACTGCTCGTTTGTGTAACTGGCTGTGATGACGAATTTGACAAAGTTATTTTTGACGGCAATGGAACCTTTATATCTTTTGTAGCGTCTAATCCATCATCATTACCTGTTAGCGTTGATGATGCATCGGCCACAATTGATTTATCAATTAGTGCGAGTGGATTATCAGATACAGATAGAACATATCCACTTGTTCTAAATACTGAAGAAACAAATGCTGATCCATCGTTATTTGCACTTCCGGCGTCTGTGACAATTCCAGCAGGATCTTATTTCGGTACCTTCACATTAGCCATCACAAATAATGAACTTTTGGATTCTACACCTCAGACCATCGCTTTTGGTTTAGAGGAAACAGGTGATTTTAGTATCGATACTAATCTTGAAACCTTAAATATTTTTCAGGTATGTCCAGTACCAGCTGATTTTATGGTGGGAGAGTATGCTATAACTGACGTAACAGGTGTTATAGGACCAGGAAATGGAACCTCTAATTTTGAATCTACAACTGTGACTATAGAAGCGAGCTCTGCAACAAGTAGAACCTTTGAAGTAGCTATTTTACCTGGATTTAGACCTGATGCTGCTACGGTAACATTAGATCTAGTTTGTAATACATTAATTATGAATCCTACAGGCCCTAATGGCGCGATCTCTTGTAATGGTGTAGATGCATACACGTATGCTGATGATGGTAATAACACCTATAGTGTTGACGAAGGGGATGATGTATTTATAATAACTTATCTTGAGGATATTGATGGTGCTTGTGGAGGGCCATTCGCAGCATCTTTTTCACTCACGAAACTTTAAAACTAAATTAAATTATGAAAAATATTTTTAAATTAACATTTATAGCTTGTTTAGCTTTAATGTGCTTCAGCTGTAGTGAAGATTCAAATTTCAACGGCGAAGATCCTACCCTTGGTTGGGTTCATTTCCAAAAAGGTGATAACGAGACGCTTGTTTTTAAAGAAGCACTGATAGCGGAGGAGACCAACACCATTACGGTGCCTGTAACTTTGTCCTTGCCAATCAATAAAAACGACTTGGTGGTAAATTATAGTATTAGTGATGTAGTGGGTAATTCTTCTACAATCATTTCATCTACATCACCACTTGTTTTCCCTGGTGGAACAAACGCAACCCGAATGATTGAAATCACCTTAGATCTTGAAGCGATAGAACAAGATATTTTTGTTGAAAATGTCTTTGATGTAATACTTACGGGTACAGATCGCGATAATGTAGGTGCCGGGGTACCTGGAGATAATTTTCCTGTTTCTTACAGAGTGACCTTAAGTCCGCCATGCTTTACACCAATAATTGACGGTACTTATGATGTAACCTCTACCAATCTGCAGTCTGGTCCAGGAGGAGGATGTCCTGA
>CAYMDB010000165.1:0-6850 GCA_964388865.1 uncultured Flavobacteriaceae bacterium | reverse complement strand
TAGACGGAGCCATGGGCACCATGCTACAACAATATCAGTTTTCTGAGGCTGATTTTAGAGGCGAACGCTTTAAAGATTACCCGAGCTCGCTTCAGGGTAACAATGATTTGTTATCCTTAACGCAGCCGCAAGCCATAGCAGACATACACGCCAAATATTTTGAAGCTGGTGCCGATATCGTTGAAACCAATACCTTTTCTGGTACCACGATCGCCATGGCCGATTACAACATGGAAGATTTGGTGTACGAACTCAATTTTGAATCGGCTAAAATCGCCAAGCGTATTGCAGATGAATTCACAAAAAAAAATCCGGAAAAACCACGATTTGTCGCGGGCAGTATTGGTCCAACTAATAAAACCGCGAGTATGTCACCCGATGTTAACCGTCCGGAATATAGAGCAACCACATTTAATGATTTACGCATAGCCTACAAAGAACAAGTAGAAGCCTTGATTGATGGTGGTGTTGATATCCTTTTGGTTGAAACGATTTTCGATACTTTAAATGGAAAAGCCGCTTTATTTGCCATTGAAGAAGTCAAAGAAGAAAGAAACTTAGACATTCCAATTATGGTGTCTGGCACTATTACAGATGCCTCGGGCAGAACCTTATCGGGACAAACCGTTGAAGCGTT
Source organism: uncultured Flavobacteriaceae bacterium (assembly GCA_964388865.1). Taxonomy (GTDB): domain Bacteria; phylum Bacteroidota; class Bacteroidia; order Flavobacteriales; family Flavobacteriaceae; genus Winogradskyella. The sequence continues at coordinate 6,213 of CAYMDB010000165.1, read as the reverse complement.
CTTAATTTCAATTTCACATATTCCTTTGTTGAGCGTTGGATTTAATTGCGCTCTTGGTGCCGAACAGCTCAAACCGTATTTGAAGCGCTTATCTATGGAAACTGAATTTTTTACCTCCGCACATCCCAATGCGGGTTTACCCAATGCCTTTGGTGAGTACGACCAAACCGCAGAAGAAATGCAACACCATATTGAAGACTATCTAAAAGACGGCTTGGTCAATATTATTGGTGGCTGTTGCGGAACGAGTCCGAAGCACATTAAGGCCATAGCCAATGTGGCCAAAAATTACGCGCCGAGATTAATCCCATCCCTAAACCCTGTTCCCTAAGGCAGCGACTTTTAAAATAATTCTATGAGGAATAATTTACATAACGAGATTAAAAAAGCCACTGAACTCAGAGAAAATGCTGGGGAAAGGAAGTATTTAACCTTATCTGGTTTAGAACCCTTGGTGGTAACACCAGAGAGCAATTTTATAAATGTAGGCGAACGTACCAATGTTACAGGTTCCCGAAAATTTCTTCGCCTCATTCAAGACGACAATTATGAGGAAGCTGTAGAAGTGGCAAGGGATCAAGTAGATGGTGGAGCACAGATTTTAGACGTTAATATGGACGAAGGTATGCTAGACGGCGTCCATGCCATGACCACCTTTTTAAACCTCATCGCCTCAGAGCCCGATATCTCGCGAATCCCTATAATGATAGACAGCTCTAAATGGGAAATTATCGAGGCTGGTTTGCAAGTGGTGCAGGGAAAATGTGTGGTGAATTCTATAAGTTTAAAGGAAGGTGAAGCCCAATTTAAACATCAGGCAAAACTGGTAAAACGCTATGGAGCTGCCGTAATTGTTATGGCATTTGATGAAAAAGGCCAAGCCGATACCTACAACAGACGTATTGAAATTTGCAAACGTTCCTATGATATTTTGGTTAATGAGGTTGGTTTTCCTCCACAAGATATTATTTTCGATCCCAATATTTTTCCTGTAGCCACAGGAATGGATGAGCACCGCAGAAATGCCATCGATTTTTTTGAAGCGACAAAATGGATTAGAAAACATCTGCCATACGCCAGTGTTTCGGGTGGTGTGAGTAATGTGTCCTTTTCGTTTCGAGGGAATAATGTGGTGAGAGAAGCCATGCACTCGTCATTTTTATACCATGCGATACAAAACGGAATGAATATGGGCATCGTTAATCCAACCATGCTCGAAATTTATGACGAAATTGATAAGGATTTATTAGTGCGTGTTGAAGATGTGTTGTTTGATAGGCGCGATGATGCCACAGAGCGTTTGTTGGATTTTGCGGAGTCTTTAAAGGCTCGCGATGTACGGACAGGTCGCGACCTGTCCGTACGCGACCTGTCCGCACGCGACTTGTCCATACAGGAATGGAGAAAAAACCCATTGCAAGAGCGCATAACCCACGCCTTGGTGAAAGGCCTTGATGCCTTTATTCTTGAAGATGTTGAAGAAGCGCGTTTGGCCTCTCCCAAACCAATCGACGTTATTGAAGGGCATTTAATGATCGGTATGAATGTGGTGGGCGATTTATTTGGAAGCGGAAAAATGTTTTTGCCACAAGTCGTGAAATCAGCGCGCGTCATGAAAAAAGCGGTTGCCTATTTACAACCTTTTATTGAAGCTGAAAAAGATGGAAAACAAGAATTTTCGGGTCGGATTTTAATGGCCACCGTTAAAGGCGATGTTCATGACATTGGAAAAAACATTGTAAGTGTGGTTTTAGGATGTAATAATTATGAAATTATTGATCTCGGCGTGATGGTGCCACCAGAAAAAATAATTGAAACTGCCATTAGAGAAAAGGTGGATATCATTGGGCTCAGCGGTTTAATTACACCATCCTTGGACGAGATGGTTTATGTATCGAAAGAGCTTGAAAAACAGAACATAAAAATACCGCTTATTATTGGCGGTGCCACCACATCTAGAGCACATTCGGCTGTAAAGATTGCACCGCATTACAGTCAGACTGTGGTTCATATCAATGATGCTTCACGGGCGGTAACAGTGGTTGGTAATTTGCTACAAAAAGATAGTAGAGTTTATAAAAATCAGATTCGGGAGGAGTATGATGCCTTTCGGGAGCAGTTTCTAAAACGCGGAAAGAAAAAAGAATACCTCGCCATAGAAGACGCTAGAAAAAACAAATTTCAAATCGATTGGAAGACTTCAGAAATTACAGAACCTGAAACTTTAGGCGTTCAAGTGCTCGAAGATTTTGACCTTAAACAACTTGAAGAGTTTATCGATTGGTCGCCCTTTTTTAGAAGTTGGGACTTACATGGCAGATATCCAGATATTTTAACAGATGGCGTTGTAGGAGAACAAGCCACTGAATTATTTGCGGATGCGCAAAAGCTGCTGAAGCAGATTTTTGATGAAAAACTGTTGAAAGCTAAAGCGATTTTCGGACTTTTTCCTGCAAATACAGTAAATGACGATGATATTGAAGTGAGGACAGTGGCAAATGCTACTGAGCCAGACGAACAAACCTTCACCTTGTTAACCTTAAGACAACAATCTAAAAAAGCAGAAGGAAAACCCAATTTGGCTCTAGCCGATTTTATTGCGCCAAAAATATTAGGTATTCAAGATTATATGGGGTGTTTTTGTGTGTCAACGGGATTTGGAACCCAAGAGTTAGCAGCGCAATTTGAAGCCAATCACGACGATTATAATTCGATAATGATAAAGGCCTTAGCCGATCGTTTAGCGGAAGCCTTTGCAGAGTATTTACACAAAGAAGTAAGAACAACCCATTGGGGTTATGCAAAAGATGAAGAGTTAACGAACACCGAATTAATAAAAGAAGCTTATAAAGGCATAAGACCAGCACCTGGTTATCCTGCTTGTCCGGATCACCTCGAAAAAACAAGTATTTGGAACCTGTTGAAGGTTGAAGAACATATTGGTGTGAAACTAACCGAGAGTTTAGCGATGTGGCCTGCGGCCAGTGTTAGTGGGTATTATTTTGCAAACAAGGAAGCTAGGTATTTTGGACTCGGAAAAATTACGGACGATCAGGTTGAGGATTATGCTACACGTAGAAAGATTAGTAATGAGGAAGCGGAAAAATGGTTGAATCCGAACATAGCCTAGACCCATCCTTTCCAAAGGGAAGGAATAGTTAAGCGGTGAATACAATACGTTTATGATAACAACTAAAATATGATTGTGAATTGCCTTAAGGATTGAACGCTCTGTTTGAGCTCCTCGCAGAGAGCGAGTAGTGAAAGCCTGACCTTTTGCCAAGCTCTGAGGTTTATGAAAAGCCAGTTGTTATGAGCAAAAGGTAAGGCCCAAACAAAAATTAAATATTAACATTAATGAAATACCTGCTTTCGCAGGCATATTATGAAAGTAACAGAACACATAGAAAACGCCAATGGGAAGACCCAGTTTACCTTTGAAATTCTACCTCCTTTAAAGGGGCAAAACATTCAGTCTATTTTTGACAATATTGATCCTTTGATGGAATTTAAGCCCCCGTTTATTGATGTGACCTATCACCGTGAGGAATACGTGTATAAGGAAGTTGCAAACGGCTACTTAAAAAAGCAGGTGGTTAAAAAACGCCCAGGAACGGTTGGTATTTGTGCGGCTATTCAGAACAAATACGGCATAGACGCTATTCCGCATATATTGTGTGGTGGCTTTACCAAAGAGGACACCGAAAACTTTTTAATTGATCTGGACTTTTTAGGTATAGACAATGTGATGGCGTTGCGCGGAGATGCGGTAAAAAGCGAAACCTATTTTAAACCAGAAAAAGAAGGTCATGCTTATGCCAACGAGCTCGTTGCACAAATTGAAGAATTGAATAATGGCATCTATTTAGATGATGCTTTATTGAATAGTTCTGCCACTAATTTTTGCATTGGTGTTGGTGCTTACCCAGAAAAACACATGGAAGCACCGAGTTTAGACAGCGATATTCATTTTCTAAAAAAGAAAATCAAAAATGGAGCTGCCTATATTGTGACTCAGATGTTTTTTGACAATAAAAAGTATTTTGATTTTGTAGATAAATGTCGGGCTGAAGGCATTACCGTTCCTATAATCCCGGGTTTAAAACCAATGGCGACAAAAAAGCAATTGAATTTGCTTCCGCATCGCTTTCATGTGGATTTACCCGAAGACTTAATCAATGCCATTATAAAATGTAAGGACAACAAGCAAGTGCACGAAGTGGGTATTGAATGGTGCATTCAACAATCTAAAGAACTGCAAGACGTTGGTATACCGGTTTTACATTATTATTCTATGGGAAAGAGTGACAATATTAGGACTATTGCTTCGGAATTGTTTTAGGTCTCTTTTTTCTTGGTGGTCACGTTTAAGGTCAGTCCTAATACAATAAGCATCATCCCGACCAAACTCCAAATGGTATAGCTTTCTTGTAACCAAATCAAACCCATGATTACGGAAAAGATAACCTCGAGATATTTTAAGGGAGCAACTTGATTGGTTTCACCAACTTGCATGGCTTTTGTCATATACAACTGTGCGAAATATCCAAAAACCCCTGGACTTAGTAGCAGAAACCATTCTTGACCCTTAGGATTTGTCCAGTGATTAATAGACAGCAATCCGCCAATTAGTGCAGAAATCATCATAAAATAATTGACCACAACCACCGGATGATCTTCATTTCCTATTTTTCTAATGGTGATGTACACCAAGCCAGCAAAACAAGCCGATATTAAGGCGTAGAGCAGGCCTTCAATTTGCATTTCAGTATCAAAGCCTTTTAAAACTAGGACTCCTAAAAAAGCGATTCCGAAATAGAACCACTGCATTGGTTTCACCTTTTCCTTGAGAAACAGCAGTGCAAAAACCGTGGCAAATATCGGGGCAATGTAACGTACCGAAACTGCGGTTCCCATGGCGATATATTTTAAGGACAAAAAGAACAACATCATGGAGATGAGTCCAAAAATACTTCTGAGTATAAGTAAGCCTCTTTTGTTTCCGATAAATGAAATTTTGTTTTTTAGCAAAAAGGGAATGGTAAAAAACAAAGAGCCGATGGCTCTAAAAAACACAATCTGATATACGCTAAAACTGTTTAAGGACTTTACAAATACATTTAAAAACGTAAATGCTAGCGCACTAATGAGCATGTATTGTAGGGCTTTTTTCAGAGGCTTTAATTTTTAGAGTTGGGCATTTATTATCAGCTTTAGTGGTGCAATTTACGGATAAAATAGCCTTTGAAATTACAGTGTTAAGCATTGCTTAAATGTCTAGTGAATTGAAAATATAGAAAATGTGTTTAAAAGAATCTAGCAAATAATAACGTGAGCAATTTGATGACAATCTGCAAGAATCCCAAAACCTCTAAGTTGGTTTAGCTCTGTGTTGAATTTGGAGCTAAGTAGAACATTATTAGAAATAAAATACTCTCGTTATTATAATTCGTAAAACATCTATTTCGGCACTATTCTCTAGGGCTCCATACTTCATGAATGGCATCTCCTTTACTTGAAAAACCTGAGTGCTGCCAATTACCATCCATCAATTCATAATTAAATTTTAAGCTAAGTCCAACTTTAGAATCGTCTTTTGAAAAAAATTCGATGGTCTCAACATATTCTCCATTTTCGGTGGTATAAGTACCTCCTCCGGTGCCCATAAATTGTTTGGTATCGGTATTGTAAGCGATCCATTGAAAGCGCGTTCCTGACAAAATTTTCATTGTTTTTCGCGGACCACTTGTATCGCGCAGTTGCATTTCGCCATCACGATCTCTGCCAGACATTAGCCATGCACCTTGCAAAGCACCTGGCTCTCCATGGTCTATTCTATTTAATTTCATGTCGCTTCCAATAATTTGAAGAGAACTATCGGTAAGGGCCACTTTAAAAACAACTTCAGTACCAACACGTTCAGAATTATCCGTGTCAAACTCCACTTTTTCTGTCATATTGTCCCCGTCTAATGCCCATGTGCCGCCATTAGTGTAAATAAATTTTCCAGTGGTTGCATTATAAACACTTAATACTTGGGAAGCCTCAGTAAAAATTACGACACTTTTAATTTCATCCCCATTTTCAGCAATTGAAATAGTTTCCCAAGCACCAATTGGGCTTTGTGCCTTAATGGTAAATGTTAAGAAGGTAACAACGAGTACTACAATGAATTTTTTCATGACTTTAAGTTTTCTTTAAATTTCCACGGTT
>CAYMDB010000164.1:0-6867 GCA_964388865.1 uncultured Flavobacteriaceae bacterium | reverse complement strand
TAAGTCTAATAAGTCGGACTTTCCAAAGCATTTAGTGGGTTATGTAGGTTTCAATTCTTTTGGAGGGAAATGGTTTGCAGGTTACCGACGCGACAAAGAAGGCAAACGCGATTACTGGGGAGAGCACTACCGCAATATCACAAAACAGGTGCCAAAACTGCATGGAGTCATCTTATCGTGTCAGTCGTATTTAGATTTAGAGATTCCTAGACAAAGTATCATCTATTGCGATCCTCCTTATGCGGCGACTACCACTTATAGAGATGCTTTTAATCACGATGTGTTTTGGGATTGGTGCCGCAAACAGAGCAAAAGCGGACATCAAGTATTTGTTAGTGAATATAAGGCACCAAGTGATTTTAAATGTATTTGGGAAAAAGGAGCCAAAACCACCTTTTCTTGGCATGCTGAAAATTTATCTACTAAAGAAAGCGTGGAGCGTTTGTTTGTGATGGGTTAATATTTGAGGGTGTTTACTATAGTTTCCTATTAGAATTTTGGAAAAAAACCTAACAGGTTTCAAAAACCTGTTAGGTTTAAAATCTGGGTTTGACACAGTGAAAAATGTAAGCTAGACTTCGCCTAATGCTATTAAAATCAATAAGTACCCAAATTTTTAATAGCCGAAAAGGCCTGATCCACCAAATGGTTCTCCACCAAAACGGTAAATTCATTCGTCGTAGAAATCACCTCGTAAAGCGCAATACCTTCCCAAGCGAATCGCTTAAAAATTTGATAATACAAGCCTGATATTTTTGAATTGTTTTCAGGTAAACGAATACTAATTGCCGAAAGATTTTCTTGCATGCCAATGCGCTGTTCATGTTTAAAATTTTGAAGCACGTGCTGTTTTTCAGATTGGGATACAACGATATTGCTTTCGTGAATGCCCCTCGAAAATCCGTAAAAGGCCTTCGGATTGAAATGGGCTAGAACTTTAGCATGACTTTCAATCAAGGTATCTGAATTCTGAAAAGTAAAATCTACCAAATTAGAACGCACCGTAATATCGCCAAGCTGATTCAGCACCTCTTTTAGTTTCTGCGATTGCCTTAAATGTTTGGGCGGATTGTAACGCCTGAGCGCCATCATAATGGCACCAGTTTTTACAGGTTTACGCAACATTTTACTGATAGGCTGTTGCAATTCTTCAGACAAAGCCGAAAAATTAATAATCTGCCTAAACAAGGCTTCTTCTAAAAAAGGTTGGGCAATTAATAGCTCTTCTACGCAGGAGGCAATGGTTTTCATAATTAGTATTTTGTCATTTTAAATGCGTTAATCCTAAATTTTTATAATTTATTGTTGTCATTCCGAACTTGTTTCGGAATCTATGTTCATGCCTAAGCAATTTGATACTAGTTTTACAAAGAACCAATCAAACAAAAGTTCAATAAATCATATACTGTTATATAATTAACATTTTGTGCTAAAATAAACTATTTTTCGAAGATATTATGACTGTTGAAAGTACTGCCGTTACTTTGCTTCAAAAATATCGGGATATGTTAGTATATAAGTTTGGAGGTACTTCGGTAGGTTCGGTGGTCAATATGAATCACGTTAAGGACATTATCAGCACGCAAGGCAAAAAAATTGTTGTGCTTTCGGCAATGTCGGGAACCACAAATGCCTTGGTAGCAATTTCAAATGCTATCAAATCTGGCGATATTAGTAGTGCTCAAATCCGAATTAAGGAATTACATGCACAGTATAAGTCTACTGTTACAGATTTAATTCAAGATAAAACTCTGCATGAAGAGGTCCTTAATTATGTGCGTTCTGTCTTTGCTGATTTAAATATGTATGCCACACAAGCACCTACACTTTTATTACACAATAACATTGTGGCTTGTGGTGAGCTACTTTCTACTTTTATGTTTAGTCGCTTATTACAACAAGAGGGACACAATGCGGTTTTGTTACCTGCCTTAGATTTTATGCGAATTGATAGAGCTCATGAACCCGATAATTTCTACATTCAACAAAACCTGAACCGCTTAATGGAGGCCTCAAATCATGCCGATATTTTCATCACTCAAGGCTTTATTTGTTTAGATGCCGACGGACAAATCACCAACTTACAACGCGGAGGCAGTGATTATACCGCAACTATTATCGGTGCCACCATTGAAGCCGAGGAAGTTCAAATCTGGACCGACATCGACGGCTTTCACAATAACGATCCACGCTATGTAAACGACACCAAAGCCTTATCGCATTTATCTTTTGATGAAGCGGCCGAGCTGGCCTATTTTGGAGCTAAAATTTTACATCCACAAACGGTAATGCCTGTGCGAACGATCGATATTCCACTCCGACTCAAAAACACCATGGCACCTGAAGCGCACGGTACCTTAATTACCAATAAAATTCACGGCGAAGGCATCAAAGCCATTGCCGCTAAGGATGGCATTACGGCCATTAAAATTAAATCGGTACGTATGTTATTGGCGCATGGCTTTCTAAAGAAAGTTTTTGAGATTTTTGAAAAATACGAAACGTCCATCGACATGATTACCACTTCAGAAATTGCGGTATCACTTACCATAGATAATACCAGCTATTTAGAAGCCATCACCGAAGAACTCGAAAAATTTGCCACCGTAGAAGTGGATGATTATATGAGTATTGTCTGTCTGGTTGGTAACCACATCATTTACCATCCAGATACACCAGAACTCTTTCAGGTGCTTCAAGACGTCAATGTGCGCATGATTGCCTATGGTGGTAGTAACAACAACATTTCCCTTTTAGTCAACACCAGCGATAAGTTGGAGACCTTGCAGAAGTTGCAACGTTATGTGTTTGAAGGGAGGAGAGTTGAGGTGTGAAAGAGCATTTCAGCAAGTATGTTTAATTCATAGTTTAAACGACCAGAATCTTAAAATTTTGTAACAAAATAAGGGTAAAATTTACAATATTTTGTAATAGAATAAGGGTAAAATTTGGAAGATCTTGTAACAAAACAAAGGCAAACTTAGAATTATTTGTAACAAAACAAGGGCAACTGTGTTTTAAAATTATAAATCTGCGCTAGTTCTTGACTATTAAAGATCTTTGTGAAACCGTTTAAAAAGGGTAACTACTTTTTTGGTATTGATAAAATACACACCTGTCAGCAAAACTGCTGCGGCTATGATGGACTGCTGGGTGATGGTTTCGTTTAAAAAATACCATCCTAAAATTAAAGCCACTATGGGATTCACATAAGTTGAGGTCGCTACCTTTTCAGGGGATACCTTACTTAGCAGATAATTAAAAGCGGTAAAGGCTACAATACTTCCAAAAATGATGAGCACAACCATAGAATTTATGACTACGGGATTCCAATTAGAAATCGATAGATGTTCTTCGCCCACTAAAAAACTAGCCAAAAAAAGTATCGCACCACCAAAAAGCATTTGATAACCCGTATTCACAAAAAAGTTAGACGGCAAATTAGCTTTTGAAACAAAAATACTGGCATAAGCCCAGCTGAGCATACAGATAAAAATCATAAGCATTCCGGTAACCATGCCCTCTTTACTAATCATTTCTTTTTGGCTGACCAAAAGGAAAATCCCGATACCACCAATAATAACGCCTAAAATAGACATGGCTTTTATTTTTTTACCTTCAAGAATCCGCAATAAAATTAGGACCACTAAGGGCTGTGCCGAAATTTCTAAAGCCGCAAAACCACTATCTACAAATTTTAGGGCCCAAACCACGAGTCCATTACCAATCGTTAAAAATAAAAACCCGGCAATGGCTGTATTTCGTAACTGAAGTCGTGAAATGCGTAAAGGTAATCCCAACAGTTTGGCAATACTAAATATAAGGATACTCGCGGTGATAAAACGTATAGAAGCGGCATACAAGGGTGCTAATTGCTGCACTAAAATCTTGTTGAGTAAATAGGTAGAACCCCAAATGACATAAATGGAGAAAAAGGACAAGAGGATGAGAAGCGGTAGCTTGGTGAGTTTCATAGCGGTTGGTTGATGGCGCAAAAGTCGTAAAATCTGGGTAGCAAGATACGACCCTTAATTTTTATTTTGGGGTTTTATTTTGAAATGCTTAGTCGTTCAAAATTATGGTAAAATGTAATCATAATTGATACTTATTGTGTGTTGACAACCATGTTTTACTTATGTATTTTTGAATAAAATTACTAATGATATGGAGCCATTTAAATGAGGACAGATTGTAAAATTTCATACACCAAATGAAGGTGAAGACCCAAACCATCTTTATGTGACGCTTGAAATATTTGAAGACACGGATAGACCAAGGGCAAAAATATATCCTTTGAATACTGGTTTATCATTTCCACCGATTAGTACAGTTTTTGTAGAAGTTTTAGAAGTTGATGATGTTCATACTAATGGATTGATTAAATATTTGAGGATTTCGAAACCCAATGCTGCAACAGATATAGATAAAATTTCCTTATAAAATAGGGCGCTGAGGTTTAATGAACTCAGTTTAAGGTTAGTTGAGCAACTGATAGCTTTCACTCGGTGGAAACAGCAATTCAATTCCTTTGGGTTTGATTTTAAACAACGGACCTTTTTCAACAACTTTTCCTTTTGAGTTTCGCTTAATTAAATGATCAAGTGTTATTATTCCTTGTTCAATCAATAAGTCAAATTGCGAGGTTATTGGTTTTTTAGTGTGTTCTACCAACTTATATTGAAAATGTTCACGATTATTAATTTTGGTACTTTCTGCTTCTACCCAAAACGTTTCTTTATGTTTAGATTTTAGTCGGTTGTGGAGTTTGTCTAATGTCCAAACCACAAAATCGCCAACTTCTGGCTTATCAGAGTTTTCTATCAATTGTTTGATGTCACTATCAATTCTTAAATTCAAACCTTGTGAATTTCTTGTAATTGCTGAAACTGTGCAATAAAGCTTAAAATCCTCATCACGCTCGTAGCCAAAGTTATCGAGAATTTCGGCCGAACTTTTAAACTTGCTTAATTTCCAATCTGGAACTTGCGCAAACAAATTTTTTCGGTTAGTCCTGTTATTTCTGAACGATTTAAGCTCAATTCCCTTATAGTCTGGTTGCTTGGAAGAATTAATATCTATTCCAAGTGCAGTTTCAAGTGTTCGACCTACAGATGTATCAGCATCTACCATTGAAGGAATTGGACCTGCATTTGCAATTTTTCTTAACATTGCTAAAAGCTCAAAAGCAACTTTATTTTCTGAAGTATTGATTGCTTTAATTAATTCCTGAAATGGATTTAGAATTGAAGAATTAATCAATTCCCTTACATCTAATTTTGTCAAGTTAAAAACCTGAAAACTATCATTGTAATATGTGATTGCAATAATATCGTTGGGGTCAGCAACTTTTGACAAACCATAAAACCAAATTCTTGGGTCTCCTTTTTTTGTTGATGGTCGATATAGTGAGGCATTTGACTTAATAGTCTTAAAACCTGCATGAATAATTGCTGGAATCATTATTTTACTCTCTGTACCCTGATTCTGCAATTCATAATCGTGAATGTTCTCGCTTTTCAAATAGTTGCGGACTGATCCAGTCGCATCCATAATGGATTTTTTTAATCCGGTTTTGGTTGGCTCAATTAAAGTAAGAGAAACTTGGTTTTTAGGCAGTAATTTTATCTTTTCTTGTTCTTCGTTTGTAAGTTTTCTCACTTGATATGTTTTAAAATTTCACCTGCTACTGCTCGTGCCAATAAAGGTGGAATAGCATTACCAACTAAAGTGTACTGTGGTACTTCTGTTTTTCTATTGTTTCCTCCTGTTGAACGTTTTCCTTGAAACACAAAAGAGTCGTCAAATGACTGCAAGCGTGCCATTTCCCTAACTGTTAAAGACCTTGGCGAGTTATAATGAATATAATCGTCGGCAATAGTCATTATTGTAGAGCTTTGTTCGTCTGGTTTTAAAACATTATAATTTCTTTTGTTTGTTGAAAGACCTAATTTTTTTAATTCTGATTGTGCTTTTTTGTAATCTCCATTTTTTAAAATAACGCCGAGCCTTTCAATAACAGTTTCGTTTTGATTACTTGTTTTATGGTTGTTGAGTATATCAAAATATTTTTCTCCATTCTCCAAACCTTCTGTGTTCTTTACGTAGAAGGGTTTTGTTTGAGGTTTAAAGCGGTCAATTAATCTACCTTTTTTTGACCATTCTGCAAAAGACTTACCGCCTTTTGAAATCGGCTTTCCATCAATTTCCCTTTTCTTTAAAAGTTTAGCCATTTTCTTTGCAGTTCCGTTGTATTGAGTTGAAATGTCAACTAATTCGTATCTGTGAGCTTCTTGATTATTACTTATAAAATCTAAATCATACAAAGCTTCAAAAATGGTTACTTTTTCTGCTTCAGTAACCGTTGCTGGGATTTCAGAAATATATTTCTGGTCTTTACGACAACCAATAAAAAGTACTCTTTCTCTGTTTTGTGGAACACCGTAATTTGATGCGTTAGCAACAAAAGGTTGTTCTATTTTATAAAGTCTAATACTTTCAAGAATTGTTTCTAATTCCTGTTGTTGCGTTTTATTACAATGAGGTTTTAATATCTCAATTGACTCGTCAAAAGAAGTTGTGTAAATTTTTAATGCCGTAATAATATCTTCACAATCTTTTTTAAAGTTGGCTGGAACTTTTAAGTTGTTAAATGAATTCTCAATTTTTGAAATAATATTTTCAGAGCCAATTTCTGTAAGAAAGTCAGTAAAAGCAGTTGTGAAATTATCACTATCGATATTACAAAAGTCTTTCTCTTTAATAATGTCACGCTTTAATTTATCCCATTCTTTGGTTCGTGCTAAAAGATTAAAACCGTGACGGATTGTGTTAATGTTTTCGTCTGTTTTACTGGTTTTGTAGTCTGCG